>DPFD01000251.1 GCA_003534175.1 Chitinophagaceae bacterium | reverse complement strand
CATGCATCATGATGCGTAAAATTAGTGGGTTCACCCTGAATAAAAAAGGCGAAGCATCAGGAATTGCGCGGGGCCGCAGGTAAATCCTTAAAGCAGGTGCGCAGGATATCGCTTTGCGGAAAAAGGATCAGCCAGGCGGTAAGGAAAATAATCTTTATATCGGTAGATAAAGATTTATTCCGCTGATACCACATTTCGAGGGCAGCCTTGTAGGGATAGATAGACTGATACATGGCTTTGGGATCAGATGCATCCGACAGCATCTTCTCTTCATCGCGGAACACCAGGGAAGCAATACCGGTGATGCCGGGAGGCACCTGATAAATTTTCTGGCGCACTTCTTCCGGATACAATAAAAAACTCACTTCCATCAGCGGCCTGGGGCCCACAATACTCATATCGCCTTTCAGCACATTGATGATTTGAGGCAATTCGTTGATTTTGGTGAGCCGCAACACTTTACCAAAGGGCGTTACGCGCGGATCGTTGCGCAGGGTGATTTCACCGGTACCGATGTTCGGACTGTTCTTCAGCATGGTGGCGAACTTCCAGATGTAGAAGGGGCGATTCCTATAACCGATACGTTTCTGTAAATAAAATACTTCACGTTCACCCGTAAATAAAAGAATCAATATAACGGGAACGAGTAGGGGCATTAAAAAACACAATGCGGTAGCAGATAGTATGATATCGAGTAAACGCTTGATAAAAGGGTACATCCGCAAAAATTAAAATACAGATTTTATTTTGTTGGCCACACGCTCCAGCTCTTCGTTGGTGATGTTGGTAGAACAGGGAATACTCAGGCATTCGCTGTATAGATGCCCGGAACGGTCGGCTTCATTATAATAAATATTCTCTTTGAACATAGGCAAACGATTCATGGGCACCCAGAAAGGACGACTCTGTAACTTATCATTGTTCAGGGCCTCAAGCACTTCGCGTTGCTTTTGGGTTCGGATGGTGGGCATCCACCAGTTGGGTTGCACCTCCGGAGAAACCTGTTGAAAAGAAATATCGCCAACACCGTTTAAGGCTGTCTGATAAAAATGGATGATTTGTTTTTTTCTTTCCAGGAATCCGGGCAGCTGTTCCATCTGAGCTACGCCCATCGCAGCGGCAACATTCACTAGGCGGTAATTATATCCCACCTCGTCGTGCATGTATTCGAACGGATCGCTTTTGGCCTGAGTAGTGAGGTGTTTCGCTCGTTTGGCGAGGGATTCATCATTGGTAACTATCATACCTCCGCCACCGGTGGTGATAATTTTATTGCCATTGTAACTGAAAGTGCCCATCAGGCCCATACTGCCGGCGTGCTTGCCTTTGTAATAACTGCCCAATGCCTCGGTAGAATCTTCAATAACCGTTAAGTGAAACTGATCAGCCAGTTGTAAGAGGCGATCCATATCGGTGATGTTGCCCAATACATGCACGGGCATGATCACTGGAATTCTCCTGCCTGAAGCTTTGTGGAAGCAGGTATTGTTTTTAATTTCTGTTTCCTCGTGTAAGAATTTTTCAAGGAGCGACAAATCCATTTGCCAGCCNNCCAGCCGTTGGTTTCTGTATCTATCAACACCGGATCAGCACCCGTATATTTAATGGAGTTGAGCGTGGCAACAAAAGTGATGTTTTGGGTAATCACGAGGTCGTTGGCCTGTACGCCGGCAAGAATCAGTGCAATATGTAATGCGGTAGTTCCGCTGCTGGTGGCCACTGCAAAACGTGTTCCGGCAAAATCGGCGGTCATTTTTTCAAACTGATCCACGTAAGCGCCTACGCTGCTAACCCAGCCGGTATCCAAACAATCCTTTACGTATTTCCATTCGTTTCCGCCCATGTTCGGGCCACTCAGTAAAACCATACAAATATTTTTATCCTTGCGGTATCTGCTGCAAGATAAAAAGAATCCCCTACTGAGGCAGGGGATTTCAAAATTCGTTTAAATGTTTCTGAACTTTTCGGCGAAGGGGTCGGTTACAATCCCTGTTTTCAGCAGAGTGTATATTTCACGCACTCCGTTGGGCACTGTTTTAGTGATGGTATAGCCGAGTTCATTTTTAATTTTATCGAAGTTTACGCGATAGTCGCGCGGATCTTCCGCACTCTCCACATAGTGCACCCGGGTATTAGGCACTACCTTACAAACCTCTTCAATAATCATCCCTTTATTATAATTTTCTTCGGTGCTGCCTACGTTAAACACATTGGCACGTACTTTAGATTCATCGCTTTCCAGTACCAATACCACGGAACGCGCCAGGTCATCTACATGGCAGTAAGGCCGCCAGAACTGTGCGCCCCAAATTTCCTGTTCACCGTGAATAGCCGCATTGCGGGTAAACTCATTCACCGTAAGATCGAAGCGGATGCGGGGAGAAAAACCATACACGGTACTAAATCGGAGGGCCGTAGAACACATCTTTGCATCCTTTCTATCGTTGAGCAGGTAGTTTTCGAACTGCACTTTCAGTTCGGCGTACAACGATACGGGTTTCAGGGCTGATGTTTCGGTAACGAATGAATCAGCATCGGCCATTTTACCATAATTGCTGCATGTGCTGGCAAAAACAAATCGCTGAACGCCTGCTTTTTCGGCCGCTTCAAACAGGGCCACACTGCCATTCCAGTTGGTATCGCGGGCTTCATCGCTGAATTTCTTACAGGCCGGATCGCCCACTATGGCTGCCAGGTGTGCAACGGCTTCCATTCCCTGAAGTGCTTTAGCCACATCTTCTGCGTTTCGTATATCTCCTTTTATAAATTCAAACTGAGGGTGCATCATCACATCGTACAATGCTTCTCCTCCGAATTTTAAACTGTCTATTACACGTACGGTATGTCCTGCATCCAATAATTTCCTAACCAATACCGAACCAATATATCCAGCTCCACCGGTAACCAATACCTTCATACTTGTTTATTTAATTGAATAATTTTTAATCGTTTATTTTTCTGGACGGATTGCCCACTACCACAGCTCCGTCCGGCACGTCTTTCACAACCACCGCTCCCATTCCAATCATCGCATGGGCACCAATACGTATCCCCTGACGAATCACGGCGGCAGCGCCAATAAATGCACCTTCACCCACCTGTACATTGCCGCACAACACCGCACCCGGACCAATGTGCGCAAATGCACCCACGGTACATTCATGTTCAATCACCGACCGGGTATTGCATATAGCGCCGGTTTCAATCAACGCAAACGGGTTAATAATCACGCCGGCACCAATCATCACATTTCCATGCGCCACCTGTGCATGGGGTGTAATCACTGCCGATGGATGTACTGCGTTTACAGGTTGAACAGACACCGATTGCAGTGTGTTGTACACTTTTCTCCGGATGTGGTTATCGCCCACAGCAATAAAACATCCGGCACGGCGCAATTGTTCCTGAACCGCTGAATTGTTTTCAGAGCCAATATAGGGAAGAGAAAGCGGGTTAGCTTTTTTTTCTTCATGATCGCAATAGCCCGATACCACAATGCCTGAAGCAGTGAGTATGCTACAGGCCACATAAGCATGTCCAGAATATCCGATTACTATCATGAATCCATTTTTTGAGCAGCCGTAACGCGGCCTCCCTTTATTTGGAACGCACTCATCTTATTACCGGTTGTATGAGTACATTCAGATACAACTGCTGGTTGTACTCCTGAATCTACATTCAACACTTTCGCCTGTTGTTCAAAAACATAATTATGAAAAACCCCGGGGAATGGAATGGGTTCTTTGCAGAAATTTCCCGGTGTACCGAAACATGTACTCACTACACTTGGAACGGATTCCATCTTCTCAGGCATGATTCACTTGTTCTGTACAGGTAATAAATTGATGTTCATGTAGCAACATGCTGATTTTCCGGTAAGGGATAAACTGACAATGTTCCAGCGCAAATTTAAGGTATGAACTTTTAATGTGGAAGTATTTAGCTGCGGATAGGGAGTTATTATTCAACATTCATGCATCATGGTGCTTCACCGGGAGGTAAAAAATTCAAATCCGGAAGGGAGGGCACCTAAAACAATCGGTTTCTCCTCGTGGTCTGCACAAAATATTGGCTGATTATCCTGCAACGCCCCATCGGTTAAACTGAACATTTTTTGGGAACCTCAGTGGGCGGTATGAGGGATTGGATGTCTCCCGGGTGATTGGGCTCGAATGCTCAACAACACAAACATGGAATAGGAAAAACGGATACAACCGGTTAATCTTTTATTACACTGCGGATGGCCTGGAGGTAGGCATCTACTACAATTTGTTTATCAAACTCCCGAATCACTTTTTCCCGGGCGCGTTTACCCATTGCCGTTTGTTCTTCCGGTGACAGGTGAAACAGCTGCTCCATTTTTTGTGCCAGGTCTGCCGCATTCCGCACTTCACACAAATACCCGGTAACGCCATCCGATACTACTTCACGGCATCCGGTAGTATCGCAGGTTATGCAGGGCTTTTCCATGGCAGACGCTTCGAGCAGCACATTGCTTGTACCTTCCCGATAGGAGGGCAACACCACGGCCGACGCTGCCGCAATAAAAGGGCGCACATCCTGTTGCTCACCGGCATATTCAATAATGCCTTCCTTTTCCCACCGGCGTACATCCTCCAGTGAAATAATATTATCCTTCAGGTTTTGTAACCAGATTGGCCCTATCATCTGAAAGCGGGCATTGATTTTACCCTTGAGCATGCGGGCGGCCTCCACATATTCCAACACACCTTTATCTTTAATCAGCCGGCTAATGAACAAAAAAAGAAAAGGTTTGGCTAGGGGCACCTCAGGCATAGGAGCATAATAACGGTAATCAATACCCGAACCCGGAATCAGTCGCGCTTTCTCAGGCGTTACAAACTTGTTTTCGATAAACAGGGCGCGGTCGTCGGTATTCTGAAAAAAGATAACGGCTGTTTTTTTCAGGATGAATTTATACAGGGTGCGTGCCGCGCGGTATGCCAGATTGTTTCTCTCGAATAATGGACCGATCCCGGTTATGTTGGTGATGGTAGGAATGTTCAGTCTGCGTGTAACAAAATTCCCCCAGATGGCGGGGCGGATGGTAAACGTTAAACACACATCAGGCTGAATAGATTTCAACACGCTNNCCGGAGATATACCGGAAAATATCTAAAGGATTCTGATTACTGCTTTTCACATCAATCACGGTGAAACCTTGCTGCCTAGCCAGTTCAAGGCTTTCGGGCGCACCGGTGGTAAGCACGGTAACCCGGTAACCTTCCTCCATCAATCGGCGGGTGAGGGTGTTGCGGATGGTGTGTGTAGCAATGATGTTGTTTTCCAGAATGGCAATGTGCTTCATGCCTGATGATTTTTTTGATACCACACTTCCATGCAAAATAACATCCACAAAATCTTTGCTCTTTTTTCTGCCGGCATGCGGATGCGTCCATCCACCAGTTGTTGGGTGAAATCCTTTTTTAATATGGAAGGATTCAATGCCCCGGGAGATAAAATATAATCGTGTATCATTTCCTTCAACACACCGTTCACCCAGCTTTTCAGCGGAATTTCAAATCCGCGTTTCGGCTGATGGATCAGGGTTTCAGGTAAATATTTTTTCGCGAGTTCGCGCAGGAGATACTTGGTAGTGGTTCCTTTAATTTTGTATGCATCCGGCATACCGGGAACATATTCTAAAAAATATTTGCATAAAAACGGACTCCGGCCTTCGAGTGAATGGCTCATGGTGGCGATATCCATTTTCACCAGCAAATCGCTGAACAGGTTGCAGTCGAAATCCATGTTCATGATTTTTTTCAGTCCGCTCATCTCCGATTGCGCAATTTTTTCAAAATCCTGTTGAATCATTTCCAGGTCAGGACTGTGTGGCTGTATCAGATGATGTTCATATCCTTCGAGGATGTCGAGCCCGGCAGCAAAATAAATATCTACATTTTTCTTCGACGCCAGTTGTACCAGACGATACAAAAAATTATACTTCGATTTTTTTTCGTGCGGATGAGGCAGCACGGAAAACAATCCCCTGGCCATGGCTCTGAAAGCGGCACCCTGTTTAAAAAAATCAAACTTACTGAACGGCACATAACGGCGATAACCTCCGAATAATTCATCGGCCCCGTCGCCATTGAGGATAACGGTTAAATGCTTTTTGGCTTCGCGGCTTACATAATACGAAGGAATGGCCGAGCTGTCGAAAAACGGTTCGCCGTAATTCAGGATGATTTTTTCAATATCCTGTTTCAGGTGATCGAATGAAATGGAGAGCTCAGTATGTTGTGTGCCGTAACGTTGAGCTACCAGTGCCGCCAGTGGCGCTTCGTCGTAAGTATCCGGGAAGGAAACGGTGAAGGTTTTCAGGGAAGAGGTGTATCCGCTGGCAATGGAAGTTACCAAACCACTGTCTATCCCTCCGCTTAAAAAACATCCAACCTCCAGATCGCTCGACAGCAGCCTGCTTTTTACCGATTCGTGCAATATGTTGTCTACGGTGTGCAATGCCGTATCGAAAGTGTCATTGTTTTTTTTCAGGTATTGATCATGGATGTTAAACCACCGGAACTTTTCAACAGACAGGGGTTGGGTTTGTATCAAACAGTACGTGCCGGCTTCCAGTTCTTCGGTGTGCTGGTAAGGCGTGAGCGTTCTGTAGAAAACCCCCAGCCGTGTATAGAGATTAAAATACCCTTCCCGGATGCCCGGATTACATATTGCCTTGATGCCATTCAGTTCACTGGCAAAGGCCAATGTATTGTTGTGCCGGTAAATGTATAACGGTTTCTTTCCGGCCCTGTCGCGTGCGAGAAAAATGGTTTTCCGGTTGTGGTCGAAAATTGCCATAGCAAACATTCCATCCAGATAGGGCAGCATGGCGTTTCCCATTTTCTTATACAGGAGCAGCAGCGTTTCGGTGTCGGAACGTGTGTTGCCTTGTAAACCAAACTGCTCGCGCAGGCTGAGGTGATTATATATTTGTCCGTTAAAAATGATCGTCAACTCATTGTTCAGGTGCATGGGTTGTGCACCTCCTTCAATATCGAGAATGGATAGCCGAAAATGACCGAATGACACATTATCCTGAGTGAAGGTTTCCTGCGCGTCCGGACCGCGGTGCAACATCACGGGTTTCAACTTTTCGAACGACAAAGGCAAATTTACTGTTCCGGCAATACCACACATAAGCTTGATAGTTGAAACAAAATAACTGTATATTATTGAATGCCGGACGATAAATATGGATATTTTTGTTAAGTACTGAATGCCGTGATTAATTAATTCTGCAGATGGATTTTTTAGACTTTATCATTTTTTTCATCTGGGTTTTTATCTTCCACATGTTTTTTTCATTTCGAAGAAAACGGTACAAACGCCCGGTGTTGAAGAAATATCATCGCAGGGGGTTTTGGATAAAGGTAATGGCCAGCTTAGCGTACAGCATGTTTGTTCTGTACTTATCGCCCGGAGATACAACGCTTCTGTATTATCCGGAAGGAGTGAATATTTACCGGCTTATTCTGGACGACCCCACTCACTTTTCCATACTTGTTCAACCGGCGGCACAGTTTGATCAGGCTTTACTTACAGATATCAGCAACTCCGGATACTTTGACCATGAGAGCAATTTTATGGTGGCGCGCTTTGTAGCCATCTTCAGTTTTTTCACCATGGGAAAATTCCTGGCGATTAACCTGTTCTTTTCCATGTTTGCCTTTACCGGTGCCTGGAGGTTGTACCGATTCTTTTTCGAACAGTATGAATATCTCCATAAACATTTCGCCATTGCTATCGTGTTCTTGCCCACGTTTGTATTCTGGAGTTCGGGTATTTTAAAAGATTCGTTGTGTATTGCTGCGCTGGGCTGGATTACCTACTCCATGAACAGCATTTTTTACACGAAGAACAACGTTTTCAGAAACCTGTTGCTGCTGGTATTTTTCACCTGGCTGCTTGCTTTGGTAAAGGTGTACATCCTGTTGTCGTACATGCCGTTTTTTATATTATTCCTCCTGTTGAAAAATTTAAAACTCATTCAAAGCCGGGTTGCCCGGGCAGGACTGGTATTGTTTTTTTTATCGATGAGCATTGTAGGGTTTTTAAGTATGAGTGAAAATATCGAAAACGCACTGGGCAAATTTGCAGGGGAAGGGCTGACAAAATCCATCCAGAATTATCAGGAAATTTATTCAAGCCAGATCAAGGCACAGGATTCAAACTTTTCGCTGGGCGTAGAGTTTGACGGCACTCCCCAGAGTTTGCTGAAGATGGCGCCCGCTGCTATTGTGGCTACCTTCTACCGGCCTTTTTTGTGGGAATCTAAAAAACTATCTACCCTCCTTTCATCTGTGGAAAGTTTACTGATGATGATGTTTACGCTATACGTAATGTTTAAAGTTGGCTTCATCAAATTCTTCGTAACCATTTTCCGAAGTCCGATTGTATTGTACTGTTTTTTATTTGCACTAATCTTCGGTTTGTTTGTAGGGGCCACCACGCTCAACTTCGGTTCGCTGGTTCGATATAAAATTCCGGCGATGCCATTTTATGTCATCTCCCTTATTATGATCCTCGACTTTCACGGAAAAATCAAAAAAAATCCCGGATAGTCCGGGATTGCTGGTTTTAGAGGTAAGCGGGTAATTTATGCATTGGCTGCCTTTGCTTTTGCTGCCGGGTTGAATGGCGCAAGGGCTGCCTGCCAAAGTTGTTTCAGGTTATTTTGCCACACGGTAAACAAACTAACAGATGCCTGTTGATTCAGTTTCCGGAGAATTAACGGCGGAGTGGCGGAAAAATTGTGTTGCAGGGCATCTTTTACCGGCCAAACGATAAAACTTAATTTTCGCAGGCGGTCTGTTTTCTGATACACCAGGATGATACCGCAGAAAGCCACGATGAAAGCCGCGTAATGTATGATGGCTGATAAGCCGCCGGAGCATTTGGCCCGATGTACATGAAACCTGTTTCGTATATAATAATACATCTTCCAGGCCGATTTAAAATCCCAATCGTTTTTATAACTGAATGCCGAAGGTGGATGATAATGCACACTCGTACTCACCGTGTACACCGGAAATTCGTTTTGTTTTACTATCCGGTAATAGTACTCCGTTTCATCACCCCACAGAAATAAATCGGTTTTAGGTGTACCCACTCTTTCCACAATAGCACGGTGGATGAGCGTTCCGTTGAACGGATGGGCTATGCCTTTAATCAGGGGTTCGGTAACTTCCTGCAGTTTTTTGTAGTGTCCTGTTTTCCAAACAAAGCTTTGCCGGTCTTCTTTACTGATCACGGCGCAGTTCAGCAGGGCGCGGTGTTGCGGTTCGTGTTTCAGCAATTCTTCCAGGGCGGTGCATTGGGGATAGCCGTCATCGTCCATACACCATATCCACGCATAACCGTGTTGGTATGCCCAGGCTATTCCGGTGTTGAAACCGCCGGCACCCCCAAGGTTTTCCTGCGTAATGTACTGAAGGTCGGGTTGCTGCTTTAACCAGTTCAGGGTGTTGTCTGTACTTCCGTTATTTACCACGAGGATGGCATCGGGTTTACGGGTCTGGTTTCTTAATGCATCTATGCATTCGCGTAAGAGTGCTTCGCGGTTGTACGATACAACCACTGCAATTACTTTTTCCATAGGGATGATGGTTTAGGGTAAGGCAGTCTATGAAGCGTATATAGAACGAACACCGGCTCCGGATTATTGCCATGCGTTGATAAATCCGTCTTCCCTGTGAATGAACTGTGGGTATGTTTTCCGGTGAGGGAATACAATTTTCGGTCAGTTTGGGCGTTGCGGGATTTTTTTCGGGGAGATAAACCGATGCCACTGATGTGACTCCTTATCCTTATTTTTGCTGCCTAAAATGAAAAAGGATTATAATCAGCCTCCACTGAAAACGGTACAGGGAACCAACAGGGAAATTGCTATCTTTTCAACTAAGGGCGAGAACATAAACGAGCAGGTAGTTGAATCATTCGGCGACGAATGGGTTAAGTTTCATGATTTTTCTGATGAAACCATACACCGCATTGCGCAGGAATATTTTGATATAGTAGATGATCAGGTTGTAAACAAACAAACCTATGCGCTGGATATTGGTTGCGGAACCGGCAGGTGGACGAAGTACCTCACGCAGAAGGTGGGTTTTATGGAAGCCATTGATCCGAGCCATGCCATATTTGCAGCAGATAAACTCCTCGGGAAGATTGAAAATGTGCGCCTCACACAGGCCAGTGTGGAAACCATCCCTTTTGATGATGAAACCTTTGACTTTGCCATGAGTGTGGGTGTGCTGCACCACATACCTGATACGCAACAGGCCATGAAAGATTGTGTGCGAAAGGTTAAAAAGGGCGGCCACTTTTATTGTTACCTGTACCACAACCTCGAAACACGCGGCTGGTGGTTTAAAACCTTATTCTGGCTGAGCGATCAGATCAGAAAAGTAGTATGCCGTTTACCGGCGGGCATAAAACGAGTGGTGTGTGATTTCCTGGCCATTATAATTTATATGCCATTGGTATTGTGGGTACGTTTTCTGGTATTAATCGGACTGCGAAAAGTTGCTGTAAAAATGCCATTAGCGGCATACAACGATAAATCCTTTTTTGTGATTCGTAACGATGCCTTAGATAAATTCGGCACGCGGCTGGAACAACGTTTCTCCAAAGCCCAGGTGATTCAGATGATGGAAAACTGTGGGTTGAAAGATGTGAAGGTAAGTCCGCTCTCCCCTTTCTACCATGCCATTGGAAGAAAAGTGTAATGCGAATAAAGTTTCTGTTAGAAAAGATTTGACTGATGGTGTTAGAAAATGCGTATACCTCGTTGCACGGAATGATTGTGCTATTGAACATCTTCTCCCCTTGCGGGAACAATAATCGTTTCTCCTTTCTCTTATCCAATAAAAGTTATATCCCGCATCAAACACTGTTGGAAAGGTGATATTATTTCTTTCTTTTCAATGCAATTATTATATAATGTCATTCATGGAATGATAGCATTTTCAAAAAACTGGATGCTGGCGAGGTGCACCTCAATGTGCCGGTAAAACCCTTTACCAGGCTGCAGATTCAGTGTTTAGTCAATCATAAAATCTAACGACTCAGAGAAAAAGCCAATAGTCTGCCTATTCTGGGTAAAACAACTATTTTATTGATGTTTCATATCTAATTTGTCAGGTTTATCCTGACATTTGTATTATATTTAATAATTTTTTGATTAAATAAGGCAAAAATCACAATTTGCTTTCGTATCTTTTTTGTCAGGTTTATCCTGACATTTTTACTATGAAGAATAAATACATATCAACTCAATCTAATGAGCTTCTGTCGTATTACAACGAACAGGACATCAATTGCTTTGACTATTCTTCAGCATACAAAGCATTACCAGACTCTAAAGCAAGTGCGGTAAGAGAATTACTCAGCGATATGACAAGGAGAGGTTTGTTGATGAGACTAAAAGATGGAGTTTATTACATAATTCCTTACGAGCAAAATGCTGAAACCTTTATGCCCGACTGGCATTTGATAGCAGAATATCTGGTGAATGATGCCAAACATTACATCGGCTATTATTCCGCTTTACAAATTCACAACCTGATTACGCAACCCTCTCTGAAAGAACAAATCGTAGTATCAAAACAAATACGTCCTTCAGAAATAAAAATAAAAGAAGTTCCTTTTCAATTTATCTATCACAATGAAAAACATTTTTTCGGCGCCAAGAAAATATGGATTGATAGCTTTCATAAAGTGCTTTGTTCCGACTTAGAAAAAACTTTTATTGATTGTTTGTTCAAACCCAATTACGCAGGTGGAATTGTAGAGGTTGCAAGAGCAATCTACATTTCAAAAGACAAAATAAAATACGATACGCTTCTTGAATACGCTAAGAAATTCGATTCGCAAGCAGTAATAAAACGATTGGGTTTTCTTCTAGAAATATTAGACATCAACACCTATATTATTCATGAATTACAACAAATGAAAACCGCCTCTTATGTGGTGCTAGATACCGAATTACCTAAAACAGGAAAGCGAATAAGCCGTTGGAGTATTCAGCAAAATCTAGAAATAGAAACCATTAAATCTGCCATTTACACTTGATTAAACCGGGAGAAATACAGCACAAAGCAAATGCAGTTGGTGTTCGGGACCAGCAGATTGAAAAGGATTATATCCTTTCATGGATACTGTTTGGCATTTCCAAACATGGGCAACTTTCTACAACAATCGTTTTCAAAGGTGGAACGGTTCTAAAGAAAGTCTATTTCGAAAATTACCGTTTTTCGGAGGACTTAGATTTTACATTGCTGAATGCCGATACTACGGCAGGCTCAGCACAGGCATCCAATGAGCAAATTTTCGCATGGTTTAAAGAAGTTTTTGAATTCATAAAAGATGAAGCCAATATTCCGCTTGAAATAATTAACAATAATGAGCACGAAGATGGCGGTATCAATTTTTACATCAGCTATGTTGGTCCGCTTGGTGGACAAGGGAATAATAAAAAAGTTAAAGTTGATATCTCACGAAGTGAACAACTGGTTTTTGAACCGAAAATGAATGATGTTTTTATTGACTACTCTGATTTGGAAGAACACCAACTTTTATGTTATCCACTTGAGGAAGTGTTGGTTGAGAAAATGCGTTCGGTAATGCAGCGAATGCAGGCAAGGGATTTTTATGACATCTGGTTTCTATTAGAACAGCATAACATGGATGCTGCATTCAATATGAAAGAGTTCGAGAATAAATGTGCCAGTAAGAAATTAAAACATTCAGATTTCCCTAAAAAGTTAGGGGAACGATTACCACAATACAAAGCCAGGTGGAAAAGCTCTATGAGTGAGCAAATAAAAGACTTGCCAGACTTTGACCAAGTGGAAAGAGAAGTACAACGACACCTTAAAAAATTGAAATTTTAGTAAAGAACTGGCAGGTTATAGAATGGAAAGTGTACAAAGCAAATCATGGATTCCACCACAACACTCCCATTGCATTAATCTCCCAAAATATTGCGGTACACCTGGCTGTACTTTTCTACGGCATATTGCAATCCGTATATCTCCAATGCTGATTTTCGGATAGCTGTAGCATTGAACGGGACTTGGCTTTGTAAACGCCGCACCACGTCTGCATAAGCTTCGCGGCTGAAAGTTTCTACCAGCCATCCTGATTGTGTACGCTGGATAATGTCATCCATATGTCCCACCCCGCTGTTGGTAATCACCGGAATGCCCATTGCCATTACTTCACCGTGCTTGGTGGGCGATGAGGCCAGTTTGGAATAACAGGGGCGGATAAAAAATAAATTATAATGACTGAGCGATAAGTACAACGGCACCAGGTTGCGCTCTGCCCGAACCGTAATCAACCGGTTGGAGGGTATTCCATACTTCTGAGCAGCCTGCACAATTTGTTCATGACGGTGTGGTGAGATAAACAGAAAACGCGCTCGTGGAATGGATGCATGCACTTCATGGCAAAACTGCATCATCTCATCAATGAGGTACCAGCCTCCTATAGAACCCAGATAACTAATCACCAGTTCATCTTCCTTAATGCCCCATTGTTGCTTCAATGCTTCCTGCGCTCCTGTGTTTACCGATGCCGGATCGAAGAGCACAGTATCGGCACTGCAGGGAATCACCACCGGATCGGTTGTTTTATGATGCACGGCTGTTTCATCCATAATAATACGACGGGCGGCCTCGGTTAAACAAACCAAACCATCGGCCTGCAACAAACACTGCAATTCATGTTTACTGAAAAACCGATAGAGTTGCTTGTACACGATATTTTTAAGGTTCCACATTCCTCCATCCACTCTTTCCTGCGCCCAGAAACCTCTTACATCATTTAAAAACTGTATGCCAAATTTTTTCTTCATCCCCAATGCCACTACAGTAGGCACTCCGGGGCGTGTATGCACCATATCAAACCGGTACTTACGGTGAAGCCTGTACGTCATACGCTTCATCTGCCAGTAATCGTATGCCGAAGAAAGCACCGGTGGCGATTTATGATACGGAATACTCACCCATTCAATTTCAGCTCCCGTCAGTTGCTCTTCTACCGCCTTTTTATTCGACTTATATAGTGCAGGCTTATCACAACTAAGGATGGTAAAGCGGTAACCGTACCGGCACAATCCTTTCAGATAGGGAATGATCTGACTTTGCCCGAGCGGATCAGTGAGTCCGTCGTATGAAAGAAAAAGGATGTGCTTCGTGTGTTTCAACAGCGTCAGACTTTATTGAGTGTAACAGATACCATCACCTTATTTCCGGCATCATCTATAAAATAGGCATTCTGATAATCGCCGTGGGTAAGGGCACGCAGGAGGTTGAGGTGTTCGCGCCAGGTTCCTGTTTGGTTGAGTTGAATTTCACACAGCGCGTCAAAATCTTTTTTAAGATTTACATTGCCTTCTTCAGGAATAAAGGTGTGGTAAGAATTGTTCAGTATGCTCTGCAAATGCAATCGCAACAGTTGAATTTCAGCATCCAGGATTTTGTGGTATGCCGTAAAGGATGTGTCCCACGATTCAATTGGAACGGCCTGTTGAGCTATTACCGGTCCATGATCCAGCTGTTCATCCATTACATGAATGGTAGCCCCACAGGGCAATTGATTGAGGATGGAGAATACCTGCGGAAACCATCCACGGTTGTGCGGATTCAGGCCGGGGTGCACATTCACACAACGCACCTGTTGTACCAGTGCCGCCGGAAAAATCTGTTTGCTGTGGAGCGATATAATCAGTGAATAATCCTGAATGAGGCTGTCTACCGATTGTTTCACCGAAAGGGGTTTGATCCATGTACTGCCGGCATACTTCTCCTGC
>DPFD01000200.1:2045-3042 GCA_003534175.1 Chitinophagaceae bacterium | reverse complement strand
CTCTGCTGTTTTCCAGTTTGCTTTGTTGCGATCGCCAATGGTGTTGCTGACGGCCCGTAGCTGGATGAACGGAATTTGCTCCTGAAGGCATACATAATGCAATGCGGCTCCTTCCATAGATTCTATCGGGGCACCATATTTCTCAGCTACCTGCTGCAGCAGTTCAGGATGGTTATTGATTAAGTCTACCGTTACAGCATCTGCCAAGGGCAGCCCCAACCGATGCAACTCCCGGTGGTGATTCACCAGCCAGCCGTCGTTTTCTGACAACCCCTTTTCCTGCAGGGTAAATAAGGTACCATCTTCCCACACCCCGCTATGCGCGAACCGGTCACGTTCCACCGCTACCACCCCACCCTCCGGATGAAAACCTGCCGCATTACCGGCAATGCCTGCCTGTACCACAATGTGATATGTGTTTAAGGTAAGTTGTTTGGTGAGATGATACAGAGTAGAAGCCGTTCCCACACCGGTAATCAGATNNCGGGATGAGCCTCGGTAAAAGGAGTAATTTCTTTATCGGTGGAGGCTACAATGAGTACGCGCATGCTGCAAAAATCGAACATTTATGCGTGGAACTGTATAACTTTGCGAAAAATTTCAACCGGAATGGTTTATATCACCCGTATTGAGCATTTCAATGCAGCACACAAGTTGTATAATCCTGCCTGGAGCAGGGAACAGAATGATGCGGTGTTTGGAAAATGCGCCAATGAAAACTGGCACGGACATAATTTTGAACTGCACGTAACCATCAAAGGAACGCCTGATGCTGATACGGGTTTTGTGTATGATGCAAAGAAACTCAGTATCATTATCCGCGAACATATCATCAACCACCTCGATCATAAAAACCTTAACCTGGAAGTGGATTTTATGAAAGACAAATTATGTTCTATTGAAAACCTGGTGATCGGTATCTGGAATAAACTCATCCAACACCTCCCTGAAACAGTTCAGTTGCATAAACTGCTGCTCAAGGAAACCCCCACCATAT
>DPFD01000200.1:1097-2017 GCA_003534175.1 Chitinophagaceae bacterium | reverse complement strand
AACAACTTCCATGCACAAAGTTTCCGTTTTCAGAAAAGAACATTTCAACGCTGCCCACCGGCTGCACAACCCTGTATGGGACGATGCAAAAAATAAAGCGGTATTTGGAAAGTGTAACAACCCCCTGTACCATGGGCATAATTACGAACTGATTGTTCAACTCACCGGAATACCCGATCCGCAAACCGGCTATGTAATGGACATGAAAATACTGAGTGATCTGATTCAGGCTGAAATTTGCGAGCGGTTCGACCACCGAAACCTGAACGAGGATTGTGCTGAATTTAAAAATCTAAACCCCACCGCTGAAAATATCGCGATAGTGATTTATGAAATCCTACGAGAGAAAATTGATTCTAAACTTGACCTCAAAATCCGTTTGTACGAAACCGAACGCAATTTTGTAGAATATCCTGCTTAAATTACAATACAATTAAACTGTATGGCTTACTCAAAAAATGAAATGTACAATGAGAGTACAACTCAAACACTCATTGAACATTATACCGGCATCATCGATACCCTGGGGGAAGACACCGCACGTGAGGGACTGGTAAAAACACCGGAAAGAATTGCCAAGGCGATGCAATACCTCACGCAGGGATACAATCAGGACGCGATAGCCGTGCTCGATTCAGCCAAGTTTCATGAAGACGTGAGTGAGATGGTAATAGTAAAAGACATTGAACTGTACAGCATGTGCGAGCACCACATGTTACCTTTTTACGGCAAAGCCCATGTGGCGTATATTCCTAACGGTTATATAACCGGACTGAGTAAAATTGCCCGGGTAGTGGATATTTACAGCCGCAGGCTACAGGTACAGGAAAGACTGACTACTCAGATTCTGGAAGCGATAAAAACTTCCTTGAACCCCATTGGTATTGGCGTGGTGATTGAAGCCTCACACCTGTGTATGC
>DPFD01000200.1:0-1087 GCA_003534175.1 Chitinophagaceae bacterium | reverse complement strand
CCACTACCTCCGCCTTTGACGGCCAGTTCCACAAGAATGAAACACGAACTGAATTTTTAAAACTCATCAGCGCCTCTTTACATTAATTTGCAGCACATGAAACACGCATACGTATTCCCCGGTCAGGGTGCCCAGTTTTCAGGAATGGGTAAAGACCTATATCAACAACACGCAGCCGCCCGCTCTTTGTTTGAGGCGGCCAATGAAATACTTGGCTTCAACATCACCCAAATTATGTTTGAAGGTTCTGATGAAGCCCTGAAACAAACCAACATCACCCAGCCGGCCATTTTCATTCACTCCGTGGCCGCATTCACTACGTTACAGGCTACACCTGATATGGTAGCCGGACATTCGCTCGGCGAGTTTTCAGCATTGGTTGCCAACCGCACCGTCGGGTTTGAAGACGCATTGAAGCTGGTGGCCATCCGCGCAGAGGCCATGCAGGAAGCCTGCACCCTTCAACCTTCTACCATGGCTGCCGTATTAGGACTGGCAGATGAGGTGGTAGAGAAAATTTGTGCAACTGTGAATGATTCACACGGTGTAGTGGTGGCTGCCAATTATAATTGTCCGGGCCAGTTGGTTATCAGTGGCAGTATAGAAGGAGTGGAAGAAGCCTGTGTACAACTGAAAGCTGCCGGCGCAAAAAGGGCACTTATATTGCCGGTGGGTGGCGCATTCCATTCACCATTGATGAAGCCGGCTGAAGAAAAACTCGCGGCAGCCATTGATCAAACCCGTTTCCACACACCCATTTGTCCGGTGTACCAGAATGTAACTGCCTCCGGGATCACTGAGCCCGATGCCATCAAACAAAATCTGATTACGCAACTAACGGCACCTGTTAGATGGACCCAATGTGTACAGTCTATGGTGGCAGACGGTGCAACCCAATTCACTGAATGCGGACCCGGAAAAGTATTACAGGGGCTCATCCAAAAAATTCACCGGGATGCCCAGGTGACCGGTGTGAGCTAACAACTTTTTTAAAATTACATCTACATAAAAAAAGCCGCCTCCAAACAAGGGGCGGCTTTATACATTATCGTACGAAACTAATTATAGGTAATAGACAACGCACCTT
>DPFD01000002.1:1884-3570 GCA_003534175.1 Chitinophagaceae bacterium | reverse complement strand
AATGTAATTTCATTGCTTTTATTTTAAACTTGCGCCCCGAAAGCATCGGGGCTCGCATGATGAATATACCGGTTGTGTATTCCGGTTAAAAAATCCTGATGAAATTTCTTCCACTTTCACCAGGTGGTTTACCTTGGTGATCATGCCCTGGATTTGAGGAGTAGCTTCTACTTCTACAGAGGCATTCATTTTTTTAAGTCCCAGTGCCAGCATGGTACGCTTCTGACGCTCCGATCTGTCGATGACACTTTTTACTTGGGTTATTCTGATCTTTTTCATTGTAATTGCTTTTACAGTTGCCTGTTAACTAATAACGTTGATGAAATTATCCGTTGAACACACGCTTCAGGGAGCGGTTGCGTACTTTAGATACTTCAATAGGTTCTCTTAAAGAAGCCAGCGCTTTAATGGTAGCTTTTACCACGTTGTGCGGATTGGCAGAACCCAGGTTCTTTGTCAATACGTCGGTAATACCGGCTGATTCCAACACCGCACGCATACTACCTCCGGCAATAACACCTGTACCGTGGGCAGCTGGCTTAATCAGCACTTTTGCGGCACCGGCTTTACTGCTCTGGTCGTGAGGAATAGTTCCGTGGCGCAGTGGAATTTTGATGAGGTTCTTTTTAGCATCCTCGATACCTTTGGTGATGGCTTCCTGCACTTCTTTGGCTTTACCCAAACCGTGACCAACCACACCGGCTTCATTACCCACTACAACCAGCGCAGAGAAACTGAAAGCGCGGCCTCCTTTGGTGGTTTTTACCACACGGTTGATAGCTACAACTTTTTCCTTTAATTCCAGATCTCCGGCTTTGATTTTATTGCTTAATACGTTTGACATGTATATCTGATTAAAATATAAATAGATTAAAACTCCAGACCGCCTTCACGAGCGCCATCTGCAACCGCTTTCACACGGCCGTGATAAATGTATCCGCTACGATCGAACACCACATTTTTGATTCCGAGTTCACCGGCTTTGCGTGCAATTGCCGCTCCTACCAGTTTGCTCATTTCAACTTTAGTACCTTTTTGAGCAGCAATATCTTTTTCGCGTGAAGATGCAGCAGCCAGTGTTGTACCGGTGTTGTCATCAATCAGTTGAGCATAAATATCGGTATTGCTTCTGAATACGCTCAAACGTGGTTTTACAGCAGTGCCGGAAACCTTCTTGCGAATCCGGTAGCGAATTTTCTGCCTTGCTGATGTTTTGTTGTTCATTGTACTTTATTTAACGCTCCTGATACTGCCAGGAACAAATGAATTCAAATTAATAATGATTATTTACCGGCTGATTTACCTGCTTTTCTTCTCAGCACCTCACCTACAAATTTCACCCCTTTACCTTTGTATGGTTCAGGTTTGCGCAGGCTGCGGATTTTAGCACACACCTGACCCAGCAACTGGTTGTNNGTTTCTACTTTCAGTTCTTTAGGAACATCAAAAATGATGTTGTGTGAATACCCCAAGGCCAGATCCAGCACATTTCCCTGGTTGGCTGCTTTGTAACCCACACCCACCAGTTCAAGTTGTTTGGTGAAACCTTCAGTAACTCCTTTTACCATGTTGCCAATCAGTGCGCGGTATAAACCGTGCATGGCGCGGTGGCGGATTTGATCGGTTGGACGAACAAGTTCCAGCAAATTATCTTTCACTTCCAGCTTGATATCACGGTCAATCTGC
>DPFD01000002.1:1009-1866 GCA_003534175.1 Chitinophagaceae bacterium | reverse complement strand
TCCAATGGTGATGGTTACACCAGATGGAATTTCTACGGGTTTTTTACCTATACGACTCATGTTGTTTGTTTATAAACTCCTTTAAACCGGTCAGCTTAGTATAGCTTCAGCTTAATGTATCTAAAGGAATGATGAATTAGAATATGTTACACAATACCTCACCACCTACATTCATGGCTTTGGCTTCTTTGTCTGTCATTACACCTTTAGACGTAGAGATGATGGCCACGCCTAAACCATTCTTCACGCGCTTAAAAGNNCTGCGGATGACAGGCAATTTGGTAGCTGGATCGTACTTCAACGCGATCTTAATCACACCTTGTTTGTTATCATCTTCAAACTTGTACTTCAGGATATATCCTTTATCGTACAGGATTTCAGTGATGCGTTTTTTAAGGTTGCTGGCAGGGATCTCCACAATTCTGTGGTTAGCCATTTGCGCGTTGCGAATCCTGGTTAAATAATCTGCTATTGGATCAGTTACCATTGTTATTTCAATTAAATGATTTGTGTTTTTGTTTCACTTTCAGGTGTTACCTGATATTACCAACTGGCTTTTTTCACGCCCGGAATTTTTCCCTGCAGTGCCATGTCACGGAAAATGACACGACTCAGTCCGAAGTGGCGCATATAGCCTTTAGGCCTGCCGGTTAACTGGCAACGGTTTTTAAGGCGAACGGGTGAGGCATTTTTTGGAAGTGCATCCAAAGCGGCGTAATCACCTTCTTTTTTCAGAGCAGCTCTTTTCTCAGCGTACTGAGCTACCATTTTCGCTCTTTTTACCTGCCTGGCTTCAATTGATTTCTTTGCCATATTATTCTTTTCAGATTAAGATTTATTGATGTTTTTAAACGGCA
>DPFD01000002.1:0-1004 GCA_003534175.1 Chitinophagaceae bacterium | reverse complement strand
GTTTTTGCTGTGGTAACAAAAGTGATGTCCATACCGGTAATCTTATTCACTTTGTCGATGTCGATTTCAGGGAAGATGATTTGTTCAGTAACACCGAGGGTATAGTTTCCGCGGCCATCGAACGACTTATCATTGATCCCTTTAAAATCACGCACGCGTGGCAGAGATACAGCGATCAGTCTGTCGAGGAACTCATACATCTTCACACCGNNCAGTTTAAAGTTTGAGATATCCTTTTTAGATATCGTTGAAACTGCACGCTGACCGGTGATGGTGGTTAACTCATCAACTGCAACATCAATCAGTTTCTTATCAGCTACAGCGCCGTTTACGCCTCTGTTCAAACAGATCTTTGTAAGCCTGGGGGCCTGCATTACTGTTTTATAGCCGAACTTCTTCATTAAAGCAGGTACAACTTCATTTTTGTACTTATCTGCTAATCGCGGAGTGTGGATTGTAGTATTCATTATTTAATTACCTCCCCTGATTTTTTAGCGGTTCTGATTAATTTTCCGTTCTCACGGCTACGGCTAACCTTAGTAGGTCCGCCTGTTTTGGCATCCCAAAGCATTACATTGCTGATTGCGATAGGTGCTTCTGTTTTCACGATACCACCTTTGGTGTTCTGAGCGGTGGGCTTTGTATGCTTGGTTACGATGTTTACACCTTCTACCAATACCCTGGCTTTTTCAGGTAACACCTCCAACACTTTGCGGGGCTTTTTCAAATCTTTGTCTTCACCGGTGATAACCACCACGGTGTCGCCCTTTTTGATGTTGAATTTTGGTTTAAATCTTGTACTCATTGTTATTTGCTTTAGTATGCCGGCTGCGCCGGGAACTGGTTAATGCTTTTTTCTTTTTTGCTGCTGAAATTATAATACTTCAGGAGCGAGGGAAATGATTTTCATGTACCCTTTGTCTCTCAACTCACGGGCTACTGGTCCGAAAATACGTGTACCTCTTGGCTCGTCGGCGTTGTTCAGCAGTACCACGGAATTGTCA
>DPFD01000142.1:1431-4704 GCA_003534175.1 Chitinophagaceae bacterium | reverse complement strand
ATTTGCTGGCTGTAACCCATCCCTGGATTAAAAAAGGGATGTGGCTCATCATTGGCTGGGGGGTGTTGTGGATTATCAATGTAGTAAGAATTGGATTACTGTTAATCGCATACAATAAAGGCTGGGGCATGCCTTTGGGTATAGATCATCATACCTGGTTCAATATATTTGCCTACGGTGCCATATTTTTTATGATGTATTTGTTTGAAAGAAAAGGTAAACAGGCATGAAAGAAGTACAACTCAAAACGTTCAACAATGCATGGTTTAATCCGGGAAACCCGGTGAAGCGTTTTGTATGGTACTTTGTGAATCTCTTTTTTTTCAAGAACCATTTGTTTCCATTCTATTCACTGAAGCGCACATTATTGAAATGCTTTGGAGCCCGAATAGGAAAAGGTGTAGTTATAAAACCCAATGTGAATATCAAATACGCCTGGAATTTGTCGATTGGAGATTATACATGGATAGGGGAAAACGTATGGATTGATAACCTTGGCCGTGTTTCTATCGGTAATAACGTCTGTATTTCACAGGGCGCATTGCTGCTTACCGGAAACCATGATTTTACTTCCTCCTCTTTTGACCTGATAGTAAAACCTATAGATATTCATGACGGAGTATGGGTAGGTGCAAAATCGGTAGTTTGTCCGGGAGCTACACTGGAAACTCATGCCGTACTAACGGTGGGATCTGTATGCATAGGAGTTTTATCCCCTTACACCATCTATAGAGGCAATCCTGCCTTACCTGAAAAGAAGCGTACTTTGGTTTAATATCGCAATACCATCAACTTATTTAAAATTTTAAAGTGAGTTGATGTATTTTTGCAAGTACCAGAGAAATAATGCGCGTTACAATTATTACCCCAACATTTAATTCAGAAAAATACCTCAATGACTGTATTCAGTCAGTGGCAGATCAGGATTATCCCGATATTGAACACATTGTAATCGACGGTAAATCAACTGACGGAACCGTTAATATCATAAAACAGCATTCATCCTCTATTGCCCGATGGATTTCTGAAGCTGATCGCGGCATGTATGATGCCATCAACAAAGGAATGGCAATGGCTACGGGTGACATCATAGGCATCCTCAACAGCGATGATATGCTGGCATCCAAAGATGTGGTTTCTACCATTGTAGAAACCTTCAACAAGCATCAGGTTGATACTATCTACGGTGATTTACAGTATGTAGATCCTGATAATATTCAAAAGATTTATCGCACCTGGAAAGGCAAACCGTATAAACGGAGTTTGTTTTTGTTCGGTTGGATGCCTGCCCATCCAACATTTTATATCAAACGATCTTTGGTTAAAACGTATGGCGGGTATGAAAATCACTTCTACA
Source organism: Chitinophagaceae bacterium (assembly GCA_003534175.1). Classification (GTDB taxonomy): domain Bacteria; phylum Bacteroidota; class Bacteroidia; order Chitinophagales; family Chitinophagaceae; genus Ferruginibacter. Next base: position 3,347 of record DPFD01000142.1, on the reverse strand, counting down.
GCGCTGCCGATTACGAGTTTATGTCGCGGTACCTGTATGTACATAAAGTGTCTTCTTTTTACCTGCCTAAGTTGCTGGTGAAGATGCGACGCGGCGGACAGAGCAACAGTAGTATTAAACAACGGTTAAGGGCAAACAGAAGAGATTTTNNGCAATGAAAAAAAATAAAATCCCTTTCCCTTTTTTTGTAGCCATACTCAAACCGTTGAGTAAACTGCATCAATATTATAAAAAAAGAGGGTAGAGGCCGGAAGTGTATGATTAAACAACAACGTAACATTACAAGTTGGTTAATTTATATAAGGTCTGTGAGAAAGTTCTTGTTTTGTTGTTACATTAGAAATTAAATTTCAATATGTTAGGTATTTTCAAATCAAACCGACTTTCACACCCTGTGGATTATTTCCCCATTCGAACCGATATACATTCACATATACTGCCTGGGATTGATGATGGATCACCCGATCTGACCACATCCATTTCGTTGGTAAAAGGATTAATGGAATCCGGAGTTTCCCGTTCCATCGCCACACCTCACATCATCAGTGATTTGTATCCCAATAACGCTGAAAGCATACACAATGCCCTTGAAAAACTAAAAAATGAACTGGTTAAACAACAAATAGATTTTGAGGTATCCGCAGCCGCCGAGTATATGATGGATTCGTATTTTCTCGAACTGCTTCAGAAAAAAGTTCCTTTATTAACCATCAAAAATAATATCATTCTCACGGAGTTCCCGTTTGCATTTATGCCGGATCATGTGGAGGATATTTCCTTCTCCATTTTCACAGAAGGATATCAACCCATACTCGCTCACCCTGAACGGTATGGATACACCCATGGTAATTATAAAGTGTATCATCGCTGGGCTGAAATTGGTTTTCATTTGCAGCTGAATTTATTATCACTCACCGGTTATTATGGAAACGAACCAGCCAAAGCAGCCCGGTATATGTTAAAACATGATTTGGTAACCTACGTAGGTACCGATATGCATCATGCAAGACATCTCGAGGTGTTGAAATCACCTGCAAGCATAAAAATATTTCATGAGTACCTGGGAAACAAAGAATGGAATACCATCTTTAATTGAAATGAGGGGTTCAGAAATTTTACAAACCTCAAAGACAAGTATTTCGCGTAAGCGTTAGATTCTCCAGTTAACGATCTCATTCACCCACTCTTCCTTATAGGGCGCAGTAATTTTTATGTAATTGTCTGTATAGCCCTCCATCATCTGGTTCTTATTCACTCCTTCAAACAGCACCGGACGGGTACTTCCAGCCTGTTCATTCGTGAACGCCATTAGTTTTTCATAACTGAGGTTGCGTAACACTTTATTTCGCGCATTCCTTACTGCAACCGGTACCACAGGTTTTATCTGCAGCGCCTGTGTATTATCCCGCTCAGAATAGGTGAACACGTGCAGGTAACTCACCGGCAGCGACCGGATAAACTGTACCGTGTCTTCAAAATCCTCATCCGTTTCACCCGGGAATCCAACAATCACATCCACTCCAATAGCACAATGCGGCATCAATTGCTTGATGAGTTGTACTTTCTCCTGATAGAGCGCTCTCTGATAACGGCGACGCATAGCAGCTAACGTCTTGTCGTTGCCACTTTGTAACGGTATATGGAAATGCGGCATGAATTTTTTACTCTCGGCCACAAAGTGAATCATCTCATTACTGAGCAAATTGGGTTCAATCGAAGAAATGCGAAAACGGTTGATCGGACTTTCCTTTTCCAGCAGTTGCACCAAATCAAAAAAAGTGATATCCTTTTTCCGGCCACCGTATAACCCTTTACCAAAATCGCCCAGGTTAATGCCTGTCAGCACAATCTCCTTTGCCCCGGCGGCTGCAATGGTACGGGTATTTTCCAGCACCTGTTGCATGTCATCACTTCTG
>DPFD01000142.1:0-1413 GCA_003534175.1 Chitinophagaceae bacterium | reverse complement strand
GTAATCACAGCCATCCTGCACTTTCAAAAACACCCGTGTACGCTCATGTACAGAATGCGAAGCAGTGAAAATGTTTACATCTTCAATATCGCAACTGCACACTTTTGCCTGATCAGATTTTGTTAGTCCGTGCAAATGCGTGGTGATATTAAATTTTTCGGCGGCACCCAATACCAGATCTACTCCGGGTATGGATGCAATTTCCTGTGGTTTCAGCTGTGCATAACAGCCGGTAACCACCACCATAGCTTGGGGAGCAGTACGTTGAATACGGCGAACCAACTGGCGGCATTCCTTATCGGCGTTTTCTGTTACCGAACAGGTGTTGATCACATACACATCTGCCACCTCATTGAAATTCCTGTTTTCATAGCCTTCCTGCTCCAGCATGCGGCCCAACACCGTGGTTTCACTGAAATTTAATTTACAACCCAGAGTATGTAAAGCAACAGATTTGCGCATCGGGCGCAAAATTACTCATTTCCGGCAGAAAGCACGCTTTTACAGCTCAATCACCTGTTAAAATGAAGCCATTCAATACGTTACATCTCCCGGATTAGGGAACAATCGGTAAATTGCATCGTGCAAAAAAAGATATTTCCGGTTTTGGCTCTGATTGCGGCCATCGCTTTTTATTTCTGGGTAAAATCGAACCAGCGAGGAGAACTCCCGCAAACAAAACGTATTGATATTGAAACCGCAAGGTTGCCTTTTGAGCGGGATACTTCTTTACTGGTTTATTCCAGGCACGCCCGGTGCCGTATGGGATGCCGGCAAATTGACGCCGAGGAGGTAAAAGACATCCTGATGCACGGTAAACTGGATGCATCCAGAATCCAGGAATCAGAAAAAGGAGTAACTTATCCTTTGGAAGGCATTACTGCCGATAAACAATATGTACGGGTGGTGTTTGCACCGGAGGAAAAAGAAATAGTGGTTGTAACCGTAATTGATCTCGAAAAGGAATGGCCATGCAACTGCAATTAATAATCATGAACACTCAACATGAAATTTAAATCGTTTCTGGCAAAGCCTTTTGCCAATTATATATACCGGCAAATTAAAAAGGGGATGGTTTCGGCTGTGTCGGATCAGGAACACATCTTTCACCAACTGATTAAAACAGCTTCCAAAACACAATTTGGTAAAGACCACGATTTTAAATCCATTAAAACGCATGCTGATTATGTGCGCAAGGTACCGATTCGTGATTATGAAGGTTTCAGGCCGTACATTGAAATGATTAAATCGGGCAAACACAATGTGCTTTGGAAAGGGGTGCCCATTTATTTCGCCAAAACCAGTGGCACTACGAGTGGCGTGAAATATATCCCCATCACTAAAGATTCAATTCCCAACCACATCAACACTGCCCGGAACGCCTTGTTATGTTATATGGTGGATACCGGTAAC
>DPFD01000061.1:3540-7198 GCA_003534175.1 Chitinophagaceae bacterium | reverse complement strand
CTTTTTTTTATTTATACAATCGGAAGGCACCGTGTTGTAGATGATCAGGTTCCCACCCCGTTGTAGACTTCCTCCGATTCAGTACATACAATATACTGTTCAGCCACGTTCAGTGGTTTGATGCTGCAACATCCGTTCTATTTCATTTTATGAAATTCATCCCCGGGTAGAAAGTGCAGTTTTATGTTCTCCGATTCTGTTGGACATTGTTTGTTGTGCCTGTGACTTATCTCCGCTATGCGTTTGCTAGTGCAATGTGAATGCTACATGAATCGCATCTCCCCAAACCCCTCACTTCAATAAATTCAAATCAGGCTGCGCATACTTATACACCTTAAAATAAATGGTGGTTTTGGTTTGATACACTCCCTCAATTTTGGATAGCTCGTTTACAAAATGTACAAGATGTTCATTGTCGCGGCACATCACATCCACTTCCAGATCATAATCACCGGAAGTCATGGCCAGAAAACTCACCTCTTTAAACCGGGCAATTTTTTGCGCTACTTTTTCCTTCAACGTTGCCGGGCGCACATACACGGCTATATGCGCATACGACCTGAAACCCACCTTCTCCGGATTCACCCGGCCAATGATGTTCACGGTTCCGTCTTCTATCATTTTGTTGAAACGCGTCCGCACCGTACCAATCGATACTTTCAACTGCTCGGCAATTACAGTAAACGATATACGCCCGTCCTGCTGCAAACAGGATAAAATGGCAAAGTCAAGTTCATCAAGGGTGTGGGTAGACTGCTGCATACAATGATAGGGTCAATTTTTCTGCATAATAATATAAAATGTATATAAATAATTAGAATGGATACATTATTTTTAGTTTTCAATATTAAAAACTGCAATTTTTACAGTAATCATGAAATACAAACCCACCCATAACTTTATCCACGGGGCAGACAAGCCCTCTGATAGTACACGCACCCTGGAAGTAATTTCACCGGTAGATGGTAACCTGCTCTCGGTGGTTACGCTCTCTACTTCCAAAGATTTAAACGATGCCGTGCTGTCGGCCAAAGCCGCATTCCCCGCCTGGAGTAAAACGCCAATCAAAGAACGTGTTCAGGTTTTCTTCCGGTACAAAACATTGTTGGAAAAGCACCTGAAAGAGCTGGCTGAATTATGCTCAGAAGAAAACGGAAAAACCTACAGCGAATCGGTGGCCGAAATCGAAAAATCAATTGAACTTACAGAATTCGCGTGCTCGCTTCCTCAGCTGGTTACCGGTGAAATACTCGAAGTGAGTCGTGGCGTGGAATGCCGCACCGAACACGTGCCTTTGGGTGTGGTAGCCTCTATTGTGCCCTTTAATTTTCCGAGTATGGTTCCCAACTGGACCATACCCAACGCCATTGCCCTGGGCAATTGTATGATCATGAAACCTTCAGAAAAGGTACCGCTGAGTTCCATGAGGCTGGCGCAGTTGCTCAAAGAAGCAGGCTTGCCCGATGGTGTGCTGAACATTGTACATGGCGATGCCGAAATTGTAGAAGNNTCTATCGAGGCTGTTTCTTTTGTAGGCTCCACCAAAATTGCCAAAATAGTTTATCAGCGTGCTACTTCAAACTTTAAACGCTGCCTTGCGTTGGGTGGAGCGAAAAATCACCTCATGGTACTGCCCGATGCCATCCCGGATATGACCGCACAAAATGTGGCCGCCAGTATGAGCGGATGTGCCGGACAACGTTGTATGGCTGCCAGTGCCATGGTGGCTGTAGGAAAAGTAGATCCTATCATTGAGAAAATTTGCGCCGAAGCCCGTAAGATTGTTCCCGGTGAAAACCTGGGTGCTGTCATCAACCGCGAAAGCAAAGAACGTATTGAACAATACATCAGCGAAGCGGAAAAAGAAGGTGCTAAAGTGTTGGTAGACGGCAGAAACGCCGTGGTGAAGGGAAAAGAAAACGGCACGTATGTGGGCCCAACCGTTATTGATTTCGTACGCCCCGATATGCGCGTGGCTAAAGAAGAAATTTTCGGTCCGGTGATTTCGATTATGCGGGCTCAAACAGTAGATGAAGCACTGAGCATTGAAAATGCAAACCCATACGGTAACGCCGCGTCGGTATTCACTCAGAATGGTGCCATGGCCAGATACATCATTGATCACGCCAATGCCGGCATGATTGGAGTAAACGTTGGCGTGCCGGTTCCTCGCGAGCCCTTCTCCTTCGGAGGATGGAATGAAAGTAAATTTGGCGTAGGTGACATCACCGGAAAAAGCTCCATTGAATTCTGGACCAAACTCAAGAAAAGCACTACCAAGTGGAATGCCGAAGCCGGCATCAACTGGATGAGTTAATATCTATCAGCAAGTATCCATACTAAAAGAATAATGAACATGTCAGCACCCACACAACCTACATACCTTGAACCTCAGGTGAGCAATCTCACCGATGAAATTGTACAACAAAACCTCGATTACACGCTCTTCAGCTGGAGTAAACAAAAAGGAATTTCTCCCATTGCGATAAAACATGCCAAAGGCGTGTATTTGTACGATTACAATGATAACAGGATCATTGATTTTTCCAGCGGACTGATGAACGTAAACATCGGACATGGCGATCAGCGTATAACCGATGCCGTTATTAAGCAGATGCAGGAAGTGGCGTATGTTACTCCGAGTTGTGTTACACAGGTAAGGGGTGAGCTGGGTAAGAAGCTCGCAGAGATTTGCCCGGGCAACCTGAACAAGGCCTTCTTTACCTTATGCGGTGCTACCTCTATCGAAAATGCCATTAAACTGGCCAGACTGTATACAGGAAAACATAAAATACTAACGAGGTATCAATCGTATCACGGGGCATCCATCGGGGCAATGTCGGCCAGTGGCGATCCCCGGCGTATAGCGGTGGATGCACAGCAGGCGCCGAGTTTTGTACATTTCGATTTGCCGTATCTGTATCGCTGGCCCTTTGGAGAATCTGCCCTGTTAACCGAAGCAGTTGCCCAACTGGAACGCGTAATCGCTTATGAAAGTCCGGGTAACATTGCCGCCATTTTACTGGAAGGAGAATCCGGTTCATCCGGCTGCCTGAAATATCCGGCAGGTTATTTAAAAGCAGTACGCGCCCTGTGCGATAAACATGGCATTCTGCTGATTATGGATGAAGTGATGAGTGGTTTCGGAAGAACCGGCCAGTGGTTTGGTTTTCAAAATCATGATATCATCCCCGATATGATCTGTATGGCCAAAGGGCTCACCTCCGGATACCTGCCTTTCGGCTGCCTGATGGTTTCCGACACCATCGCCGCAAAATTTGATGATACCGTTTTATCGCTCGGACTCACCTACTCCGCACACCCGGTGAGTTGTGCCGCCGCACTGGCCACAATAAAAATTTATGAAGATGACCGATTGATAGAAAACACCCGGGCTATGGGTGCCTATGTGGAAGCGCAGGTTGAAAAAATGAAAGCACAACATCCTTCCATCGGCGATTTCAGGAATACAGGATTGCTGGGTTGTATCGAACTGGTTAAAAACCGCGAAACCCGTGAACCTTTTGCACCATTCAATGCATCACCTGCTGAAATGGCTGTGATGAATCAGGTGGCGGCGAAACTCAAGGCACTGGGATTGTACACCTTCGTCCGCTGGAGTTACATCTTCATTGCACCGCCGTTATGCATTACCCGC
>DPFD01000061.1:0-3486 GCA_003534175.1 Chitinophagaceae bacterium | reverse complement strand
CAGTATATTTTCGATTACTCATAACCGTTATTATCACTGAACAGGATATGTATTTTCTATATTGAACCTATTCATCCTTGAACGATACACCACATACCACCCATGGCGCCGATCCTTCATTGTACAATGAAGACCTCGCTCCCATTGAACCCGGGCAACGCTCCTGGAACACATGGAACTATGCTGCCCTGTGGATCAGTATGAGTTTATGTATCCCTACGTACATGCTGGCCAGCTCACTCATTGAAGGCGGCATGAACTGGTGGCAATCTATCCTCACCATTTTCCTGGGCAATACCATTGTGCTGATTCCCATGATACTGAACGGACACGCCGGCGCAAAGTACGGCATCCCTTTTCCGGTGTTTGCACGTGCGAGTTTTGGAACACTGGGAGCCAATATCCCCGCCCTGCTCAGAGCCATTGTGGCCTGCGGATGGTTCGGCATTCAAACATGGATTGGCGGATATGCTCTGTATCAGATGATGAAACTCTGGATACCCGCGCTGGCAGAGATGAAAGCTGTTTTTCCGGCATGGACCGGACTTGAAACCGGACCGGCTATTTGTTTTTTTATTTTCTGGATTTTGAATATGCTGGTGATTTATAAGGGTGTGGAAAGCATTAAGAAACTGTTGGTGTTCAAAGCTTTCTTTCTTCCTTTTGCCGCCCTGGCATTGTTGTTTTGGGCAATTGCCGCGGCAGATGGCTTAGGACCGATTTTAGCGCAACCCGCTAAACTTTCTGGAGCAGCCTTCTGGGCATATTTCTTCCCGGCCCTAACCGGTATGGTTGGATTCTGGGCCACCTTATCGCTCAACATCCCCGACTTTACCCGGTATGCAAAAAGCCAGAAGGCACAGGTAAACGGACAAATCATCGGACTACCGCCCTCTATGACGTTGTTCGCCTTTATTGGTGTGGTTGTAACATCAGCCACCTTCATCATTTATGGAGAAACCATCTGGGACCCTGTAGTGCTTGCCGGAAAATTTGAACACAAATTACTAGTGAGTGCCGCAATGATTGCTGTAGCCATCTCTACCCTGGCCACCAACATCGCAGCCAATATGGTAAGTCCCGCGAACGATTTTGCAAACCTTGCACCGAATAAAATAAACTTCCGCACAGGTGGATACATCACCGGCATTATTGGCGTATTAATCTTTCCGTGGAAACTCATTGCAGATCCCAACGGATATATCTTCACCTGGCTTATCGCATACTCGAGCCTGTTAGGTCCGGTAGGTGGCATCATGATTGCCGACTACTACTTCATTAGAAAAAAACAACTCGCTGTGCAGGAGTTATATCAGCATAGTGGCAGATACCGATACACAAAAGGCTACAACCTGGTTGGATTACTCGCCCTGCTGGCAGGCATCCTTCCGAATGTACCGGGGTTTCTGTTACAGATACAGTGGATACAACCTGAAGTGTTCCCTCTATGGTTATCGGAGTTGTACCANNACCACTATGCATGGTTTGTGGGATTTTTTGTGAGCGGAATAATCTATTACCTGTTCATGCGGAATTCAGCCACTGATGCATTAAATTTAGCAACTAAAGAATGAAACATGTCAGTACTTATTAAAAATGCACATATCGTAGGAGCCTCTGAGAATTACCATGGCGACATCTTCATAGAAGGTGAACAGATTGTTGCAGTGGGCAAGTCGCTGAATATGCAGGCTGACCAGATCATTGATGCCACCGGTATGATTGCATTTCCCGGAGCCATTGATCCGCATGTGCATCTCGAAATGCCTTTCATGGGAACCTTCAGTAGTGACAACTACGAAACCGGCACCCGCGCCGCACTACACGGAGGCACTACCACCGTTATCGATTTCATCCTGCAGAAACAAGGACACTCATTGAATGAAGCATACCAGGAATGGAGCGGCAGGGCAAACAACAACACATTGAGTGATTACAGTTTTCATATGGCGGTAACCGACTTCAATGAAAACACGGCGAAAGAAATTGCCGGACTGATTGAAAAAGAAGGTATCACTTCCTTTAAAATGTTTATGGCCTACAAAGGCGCACTGATGATAGACGACAAACAGATGGTGGGATTGATGCAGGAAGTGAAACAACATGGTGGCATGGTAACCGTTCATGCTACGAATGGAGATATGATCGACTTTCTGGTAGATCAGTTTAAGCGCGAAGGAAAAACCGCACCTCTCTACCATTATCTCTCCCAGCCGGAAGTTACAGAAGCCGAAGCCTCGGAAAGATTTGCGGCCATTGCCGGATACACCGGATGCCCGGGATATATTGTACACATGACCTGCGAAGGTGCACTCAATGCCGTTCGGAACAACAACCGCGATAATCAGAAAGTATTTGCAGAAACCTGTATTCAGTATCTATTACTGGATGCTTCTCTCTATGAAAAAGATTTTGAGGGTGCTAAATGGGTGATGAGTCCGCCATTGCGTGAAAAGAAAGATCAGGAAGCTTTGTGGGCCGGCATCAATCAGGGTTTGATTCAGGTTGTAGCCACTGACCATTGTCCGTTTACCTGGGAACAGAAACTCATGGGCAAAAATGATTTCTCCAAAATTCCCAACGGACATCCTGCTATTGAACATCGCGTGGAACTGTTGTACAGTGAAGGAGTACGGAAAGGAAAAATCACTTTGAACAAATTTGTAGAAGTACTTTCAACCAATCCGGCAAAGATCTTCGGCATGTTTCCCCAAAAGGGATGTATCGCGCCGGGTGCCGATGCCGACATTGTATTATTCGATCCCAACCTCGAGCATACCATCAGTGCCTCTACCCATCACATGCATACCGATTATTCAGGGTATGAAGGTTGGAAGCTGACGGGCAAATGCAAAACCATTTTGCTGAGAGGAAAGGTAGTGATAGATAACGGCACTTGTTTAGCAGAAAAAGGCTACGGCCGATATATTAAACGCAACAGGGTATCTCAAATTATATAACCCGACAGATTACATCATTTAAAATCAATTTGTACTAATAAAATTTTATCAGCATGCCAAGAATGATCAGATCAGGACTCATACAAATGAGTTTACCCAAAACAGAAGGTGAAGGTACCATTCCGGAAATCATCCGGGCNNACCATGGTGGATAAACATATCCCTTACATTGAAGAAGCAGGTGAAAAAGGAGTTCAGATTCTCTGCTTACAGGAGATTTTCAACACCCCATATTTTTGTCCGGGACAGGATAGAAAATGGTATGAAAGTGCTGAGACCGTGCCCGGCCCCACTACTGAACTGATGGCACAATATGCGAAGAAGTATAACATGGTCATCATTGTTCCGATTTACGAANNCGGCCGCGGTGATTGATGCAGACGGAACCTACCTCGGTAAATACAGGAAAAATCATATCCCGCACACCAGTGGTTTCTGGGAGAAATTTTTCTTTAAGCCCGGGAACCTTGGCTATCCGGTATTTCAAACCAAGTATGCGAAAGTGGGTGTTTACATCTGTTACGAC
>DPFD01000056.1 GCA_003534175.1 Chitinophagaceae bacterium | reverse complement strand
ACCGGCATGCCACTGCGCCTCAGGATGTTTTTGGCTGCCTTGTTTGATGTGGAACAGGAAGATATGTTTGAAGGCGGTAAATACCATAACCTGAGTGATTTGATGTCGTTCCCTTCATTGGGGAAATCATTTTTTTATCCCGCTTTCAAACCTATTGTATTTCCCAAAGAAGCGGTACGGGGTGATGTATTTAATCTGATGCTTAAAAAAGATGTGTTGCTACACCTGCCGTACCAGTCTTATGCACCGGTACTTAGTTTCTTCAATCAGGCTGCGGTGGATATGCATGTTTCTGAAATTTATATTACGCTATATCGGGTGGCCGCAGAATCGCATATCGTAAACGCACTGATCTCCGCTGCACGAAACGGCAAAAAAGTTACCTGCTTTATCGAATTAAAGGCCCGGTTTGATGAGGCCAATAATATTCGCTGGAGCCGCATCATGAAAGAAGCTGGCATCAAACTCATCTATAGCAGTCCGTCGGTTAAGGTACATTCCAAAGTGGGATTGGTAAAACGGAAAGAAGGGAAGGAGTCGCAGTTGTACGGCATTATCAGCACCGGGAACTTCAATGAGTCTACCGCAAAATTTTATACAGACCATGTGTTGTTTACTACCGCTCAACCGGTGGTGGATGAACTTCAAACGCTTTTTAATTTTTTAAGGAAACATACGGCCATCGCCCAGAAGCCGTCACTACACTTTAATGAATTATTGGTAGCCCGTTTCAATATGAAAGATGAACTGGAAAAACATATCCGTGCAGAAATGGAAAAAGCCCAGTCGGGAGGAACGGGGCTTATCCGTTTAAAGGTGAACAACCTCGAAGATCCCTGGATTATTCATCTGTTGTACAAAGCCTCCCGTGCCGGGGTAGAAGTACAACTGCTGGTTCGAAGTGTGTGCTGTCTGATACCGGGCATCCCGGGCAAAAGTGATAACATAAAGGTAAAACGGATTGTGGACCGCTTTCTGGAACATTCCCGTATTTTCATTTTTGGGAGCCATAAGGATGCCAAGGTGTACATGGGTTCGGCAGATTTGATGATTCGAAATCTGAGAAACCGTATTGAAGTTGCTGTACGTTTAAACAATCCTGCATTCAAAAAAGATATGGAACATTATTTTAACCTGCAGTGGAAAGACAATACCCGGGGAGTGTATATTAACCGGAGTCTTGTGAATGTACCGGTGGAGGATCAGGGCAATGTGAAAATGAATGCGCAGGAAGAAATTTATAAATATTTGTCGGCTAAAAAATGAGAAAACGCCTCCCTTTCTTTAAAGGCATTTCCGGTGTAACCTATTACCGCCTGAAAACCATGTTTACCATTGCGGTAGTATGGACTTTCATCGATGTAGTGAGTGTGTACATCTTCAACCGGGCTGATATGGAAGACCCACAGAAAAGCATGCTCTTCCGCGCCGCGTTTGTATTCAGCATCTCCCTGTTCATCAGTTATTTTTTTCCGGCCACTTTACGCAGGTTTGTTCGAAAGTACCCGCTATGGCTGAATTTGCTCGTGAAATTTGTGGCAGTGCTCATCGCAGCATTGCTCATGAACTTTTTGGTTTATCTGATTGAACACCTGTTTATTGAAGGATACNNGGTAGACTGGTTTCTGCAAAGAACATTTTATTGGGTATTGTTGCTGGTGCTTACGCAACTGTATATTGAGATCAATGAAAAGTATGCGCCCGGGGTTTTTAAAGATATTCTGGTAGGGAAGTATTATATCCCCAAAGAGGAGAAGCGCATCGTGATGTTTATTGATCTGAAGGATTCTACTCCCATTGCTGAAAGATTGTCGCACCAGCGTTACTTTATGTTTATCCGCGAATTCATCAACCTGGTGTCTATTGCTCTGATAGATAATTATGGCCGCATATACCAGTATGTGGGTGATGAAGTGGTGGTTTCCTGGCCGGCCACTCCAAAAAATGCCCGAAGGGCGATTCAGTCATTGATTGATGCCCGTAAAATGATTCAGAAGAACAACAATCGATTCAGAAGAAAATTCAATGAGGTGCCTTCGTTCAGGGCAGGTATTCATGTGGGTGAAGTTACCATTGGCGAAATCGGAGTGATAAAAAAAGACCTGGCCATCAGCGGAGATACCATGAATACCACGGCCCGGATACGGAGTGCCTGCACAGAGTTTAATGCGAATTATATCGTTTCCGGAGAGTTCAGGGAGTTTGCCTCACTGGAAGAATGGCAATGCGATAACCTCGGCCGTGTAGATCTTAAAGGGAAAGCGGAAGCTATTTCCTTGTGTGCTCTGAAATTGTAAGTATTTTTAGGCTATGAGCCGCCTGAAGAGCCACCATCACCTGCGTTTTTCTGACTGGGAAAAAGTTTTTTTAGCGCTGATATTATTCGGCGCTGCCTTTGTTTTTATTTATGAGGTATTGCTTGTATTTCATTATGAGTCGGTGGTTTGGGACGAAAAAGTGTTTCTCTACGTCAGAAGCCATCAGTCTGAATGGATGACCCGCCTCATGAAAGTGTTTACCTTCATTGGCTCGGCCTGGGTGTTGGTTCCTGCCTACCTGGTTCTGATAGTGTGGGCATATTATTATCTTAAAAACAAGTGGCTTTCACTCCATATTTTTATCATTGCTGTTTCGAGTTTGCTGATGATGCTGATGCTCAAGAAAATTTTCAAACGACAGCGTCCTGATGAATCACTGATTGGAGAAATATCGGGTATGAGTTTCCCCAGCGGCCACTCGTATATGAGTTTTACTTTTTTTGGACTGCTGATATATATTATTCAACGTTCATCCCTCACCGTTATGTGGAAACGTATTTTACAGCTTGCCTGTTTACTAATCGCTTCCACCATCGCGCTAAGCCGGGTGTATCTGGGAGTGCATTATTTTTCTGATGTGTTGGCCGGTATGAGCTTGGGTTGGATAGGATTGGTGTTGATGGGATTCGTGTTTTATCTCTGGCACCGCGAACGCATGTAAACGATTGAAAATTCAGTCGTTTACGTTAATATTGTTCTACTGAAAAATTATTGTATGGAAAAAGTATTAGGCATTGGTACCCGGCTACAGCATACTCAGCATGGTCCGGGCGTTATCGTAGGTATTCGTTATGCTACGTATCTCATTTCTTTCATTCATCATGGCGTGAAGGAGATTGACAAAACCGATTCGCAACTCGATGAAATCATCCCGGAAAACGTTACCGAAGAAATTGAAACACATTCAGAAGTAGAAAAAAGTTTATTGCATATCCTGCGCCAATGGGCAGAGATAACGGAAGTTGTTCCTTTGGGCGACCGTTGGCTGGGAGGCACCATGTTACTACAGCCGGCTGATAAAACACAAAAACCCAAGGAAGTGCCGATTGACGTGTTCTTTCATAAAATTGTAATGTTGCGCGACAGGCTGCGGGTGATGGAACAGCAAATTAATGCGCATAAAAAACTTACCGATGAAGACAAGGTAAATCTGCAACAATACATCACCAGGATTTACGGAACACTCACTACTTTCAATGTGTTGTTTAAAAACAAAGAACATTGGTTTGTAGGAGAAAAGGGGAGTGAATCATGATCTCTCTATCGGTTACTAACATTACATATCCATAAAAAGAAAACCAGACCTCAAAGAAGCC
>DPFD01000054.1:7851-10117 GCA_003534175.1 Chitinophagaceae bacterium | reverse complement strand
CGAATATGATCACCCTCACCGTGTTGCCTGCTAACTTCTCATTCATCACACCTAACCCGAACAACGGAAACTTCCAGGTTCGTGTACGCAACACCGGAAACCCTGTACGTAAAGTACGCGAGATCATGGTGTTCGATAGAAAAGGTTCAAGGTTATATTCAAACACCTTCATCTCTGATGGTGTGAACGATATCGATGTTATGGAAGTTCAACTGCAGAATGTATCTAACGGTACTTACTTCATGACCCTGTACGAAAATGGTTTTGTAGTAAAAACTGCACAGGTTTACGTGAACAAATAACGTTTCATTGAATACTTCTAAGGCTGTCTGAAAAGACAGCCTTTTTTTATGTCATCCCTCACCCGGCTAAACGGACTGATAGTTCCCGTAGAAAGACAATTGAAAATATGTACACCATCTCCTCCGCCCGGCATCCTGATTCATTGATAATCAGGGAAGTAGAAACACCTGGATTTAGGGGGCAAATAGCCGTTAAAACCACAGTCTTTTCAGCAAAAAGGCATACCTTTGCCACCCCGTTCAAAAAACCGGGGTTATATTATGTCATTTATTATTAACAAACAACTAAACGCAGAAGAGCAAGAAGCGGCGGGTGCAAGTGCTCCCGAAGTGGAAACTGCGTCAACAAACGAAACCATTGCTCAACCGGCAGCTCAACCCGTTCAGGAAGCTCCCGAAACTGCCCATGACGATTTCGACTGGAGCAGAGACAAAAGAAATGTAGCCGCTTATTCCAATGAGGAAAAAGAAAAGTACAACAAAGTGTACGAGGGTACTTTCAAACAAATTAACGATGGCGAAATGATTATGGCCACCGTTGAATCACTCACTAAAACCGATGCAGTTGTAAACATTGGTTTCAAAAGCGACGGCCTGATTTCACTGAATGAATTCAGAGATATTCCGGGTGGCGTAAAAGTAGGTGATGTGGTAGAGGTTATGGTAGTGGAAAAAGAAGACCGCGAAGGCAATCTGAACCTGAGCCGACGTTCTGCCAGAATAGCCCGCGCCTGGGAAAGAATTGTGGAAATCAACAAAACCGGCGAAATCGTTACCGGTTTGGTTACCAGCAAAACCAAGGGCGGCCTGATTGTAGATATCTTCGGTATGGAAACCTTCTTACCGGGTTCACAAATCGACGTTAAGCCGGTTACCGATTACGATCAGTTTGTAGGTAAAACCATGGAATTTAAAGTGGTTAAAATCAACGAAGCCATTAAGAATGCCGTGGTATCTCACAAAGCCCTTATCGAAAGCGATATCGAAGCACAACGTGCTGAAATCATCGGAAAACTCGAAAAAGGTCAGGTACTGGAAGGTACTATCAAAAACATCACCGATTTCGGTGCGTTTCTTGACCTCGGCGGCTTAGACGGCTTGCTGTACATCACCGATATTTCTTGGGGACGTATCAACCATCCTTCAGAAGTACTGAAACTGGATCAGAAACTGAATGTGGTAGTATTAGACTTTGATGATGATAAAAAACGCATCAGCCTCGGCCTGAAACAATTAACTCCTCATCCATGGGATACCCTCGCGGAAAACCTGAAAGAAGGTGAAATTGTGAAAGGTAAAGTTGTAAACATCGAAGATTACGGTGCTTTCCTTGAAATCATGCCGGGTGTTGAAGGCTTGGTACATGTGAGTGAAATTACCTGGGCCAACACTCCAATCAATGCCAAGGAGTTCTTTAAACTGGGCGATGAGTACGAAGCCAAAGTGGTTACTCTGGATAAAGAAACACGCAAAATGAGCCTGTCTATCAAACAAATGACAGAAGACCCATGGAGCACTATCGAAAACAGATTCCCTGAAAACAGCCGCCACACCGGTGTTGTTAAAAACATCACTCCTTACGGTGTGTTCGTGGAATTGGCTACCGGTATCGGTGGTATGATCCACATCAGCGACCTGAGCTGGCTGAAACGCTTCAATAACCCGAACGAATACACGAAAGTGGGTAACGAAATTGAAGTAATCATCCTGAACATCGATAAAGAAGGACGCAAACTGCAGTTAGGTCATAAGCAAATTGAAGAAGATCCATGGAATTCACTGGAAACAGTATTTACTGAAGGATCTATTCACGAAGGAACCGTTATCAAAAAAGATGATAAAGGTGCCGTAGTTCAATTGCCTTACGGACTGGAAGGTTTTGCTCCTGCACGCCACCTGGCTAAGGAAGATGGTAAAACCATCATGGCCGATGAAATTGCCAACTTCATGGTGATCGAGTTCGA
>DPFD01000054.1:648-7842 GCA_003534175.1 Chitinophagaceae bacterium | reverse complement strand
CGCCTGTGGGAACAGGAAAAAGAAGAAGAGAAGCAAATTCAGATGAAGGAGAAAAGAGCTGAAGCTGAAAGCACCAAAAAAGCCGTTAAAAACATCCAGAGCAAGGTTGAAAAATCTACCCTGGGCGATTTAGGCGTGCTGGCAGGACTGAAAGCCAAACTCGAAAGCGGTGAGGCTGAAGAAGCTAAAAAAGAAGAAGGCAACGGCGAAGCGCCGGCTGCTGAATAATCCCGATTCCAGCAATGTATATACAGGCCGGCTTTTGCCGGCCTTTTTTTATTTCAAATGAATCTTTTTTTTTACGTATTCCATGAATCTCACTATATTTAGCATCTAATTCAACAACCTTTTACAAAATACGTTTCATCATGAAAAAAACATTACTGATTACTGTAGGTTTTATGGCCATTGCAGCTGGAGCTTCTGCCCAAAAAGCTAATGGTTCAAGAGCCCAACAAAGCACCACAACCACCACTGTGGTAACTGCTGAAAAAGCTACTACAGTTGCCGCTGAATCTGAAGACAATCTGGAAGTGGATAAATATGGTAACAGACGTGGTACACCTGAATTTGAAGAGGCCAGAAAAGCAGAAAAATTAAGGCTGGAAGAAAAGAAAAAGCAAAAAGCATTAAAGGAGAATTAATTTTCCTTTTGTCATAATTTAAAAAGCCGTTTGGGTTGTATCACACTCCAAACGGCTTTTCTTATTGCATCATTGAGCATCAATCTCTAAAAAGGCTTTGTGTACACGAATGCTTTTCAAACTTGTGTCACAAACATACTCCTCTGACAATCCTTAATTAAAATCAGCCTTGTCTAGATGCACTTTGGTCATTTCATAAAAATGATTCTGCAATTCGTGCAAATGAATTGGTGCCTGTATATGACGAACCTCCTCCCGATATTTTAAATCGAACTTATCAAACTGACCGGGCTGATGCAGATAAATGCGGAAAGCTCCTTTCTTATACTTCACTTTTCCATCTTCCGATATATCCTTTTCAAACTTTAAACGCATCAGCTGAGCCTCATCCAACGGATACGGTTCTAACTGATTGGCATCATACCAGAAATCCTGCACACCATTGTGTATACACACCTGATGGGTGCCCTGATTCACCTCTACCACTTCACCCTCACGGATGGTTCCGCTATCATTCAATTTGACGAAGTCGCCTACTTTGAGTTGCTGGAATTTAATCATGATATAGTGTTTTTAGTTTATTCAATGTAACACATTTCAATGGGTTACAGAAATTTACTTTTGAACACTACTCTGCCCAACTCATTACATAGCCTTCATTCTCAATTTCAATAGCTGTTTTGGTTAACTGCAATGGCCTGAAGGTATCAACCATTACTGCCAGTTCCTTCGTTTCCTTCGCCCCTATGCTTTTTTCCACCGCACCCGGATGCGGGCCGTGAGGGATTCCTGCCGGATGCAGCGTGAGCATGCCACGGGTTACATGTTTGCGGCTCATGAAATCCCCATCCACATAATACAATAATTCATCACTGTCGATGTTGCTGTGGTTATAAGGTGCCGGAATGGCCTGCGGATGATAATCGTACAGCCTGGGTACAAATGAGCAAACTACAAACGCTTCTGTTTCAAATGTCTGATGCACCGGTGGTGGCTGGTGAACCCTTCCGGTAATCGGCTCAAAATCGTGGATACTGAAGGCATAAGGATAGCAGCATCCATCCCAGCCTATCACATCAAACGGATGGGTTGCATAATGTATTCCATACATCCACCCCTTCTTCTTGGTTTTGATAATAAAATCACCCTGCTCATCAATCGTACGCAGGTTTTCAGGTGTGCGGATATCCCGCTCGCAGAATGGTGCATGCTCCATCAGTTGCCCGTACTTCGACATGTATCTTTTGGGATAACGGAGAGGCGTAAACGATTCTACAATAAACAGCCTGTTATCAGGCGTATCAAACTGTATCTGATAAATACATCCCCGTGGTATCACGAGATAATCGCCATATCCAAACTTCAGCTCGCCGTAGCAGGTAGTTAATACGCCGGTTCCTTCATGTACAAATATCATTTCATCGGCATCCGCGTTTTTATAAAAATATCCGTCAGTACCTCCGCGGGGAGAGGCCAGCACCACATGGCAATCATTGTTCACCAGTATGGCTTTGCGGCTGTCTAAATAATCATTTTCAGGCTTTACTTTGAAGCCTTCAAAACTGCGGTGCTTCAACATCTTCTCCTCGGCAATTTCCGGTTGTACATTCACCGGCTCATCGCAATGTGTAATCCTCGTGGGTTCGTATGTATGATACAACAGGGAATAATCATTTGAAAATCCTTCGGTTGAAAAAAGTTCCTCTGCATACAATTCTCCATTGGGTTTTCTGAACTGTACATGGCGCTTGTGCGGAATTTGTCCCGCCTTATGATAATGTGGCATATAATTTTGTTTTAGTTAAATAATAGTAATGTTCCGGATAACGATTTATTATAAACCACCGGCAACTGATAATGACAGCATCAGGAAATAGAATTTCCAGTTACGCTTGTCTATCGGATAAGTAAAATTTCTGAAAAACAACATATTGCTTCAATAAGGGAGATGCTTATCTTCCATTCAAATTTACTGATAAATTACATTCATTGACCAGAATAGGCTTACTTTCCGATACGCATCATTTTCTGGATGATGCGCTGTTTGAACATTTCAGGAACTGTGATGAGATATGGCATGCCGGAGATTTCGGGCAGGCAGCACTGGCGGACGCCCTGGCGGCCTTTCGCCCCCTGCGTGGCGTATATGGGAATATTGACGGTCAGGATATACGGTCCCGCTTCCCGGAATCTTTACATTTTACCTGCGAAAAAGTTCGGGTATTCATCAAACACATTGGTGGATACCCCAAACGATATGCCCCGGGGGTTAAGGATGAAATCCGGATACATGGCACCCGTTTATTCATCAGCGGACATTCACACATTTTAAAAGTAATGTACGATGCTGAACTGAACTGCCTGCATATGAACCCCGGAGCCGCGGGAAAACAGGGCTGGCAAAAAGTGCGTACTGCTATTCGTTTTGTGATTGAGGATGCCGATATTCGTGATTGTGAAGTCATTGAACTTTCCTCACCTAAATGATGCATCATGGCTGTTGCAAAAGATCCCCGGATTGATGCCTATATTGAAAGGCAAAACTCCGAATCGAAAAAAGTATTAACGCACCTGCGCAAACTCATCCACCGCGTATGCCCGAAAGTGGAAGAAACCATTAAGTGGGGAGCACCGGCATTCAACTACCACGGCCCCTTAATCAATATGGCAGGGTTTAAACAGCACAGCGCGCTGGTTTTCTTCAAGGCCGAACTGATGCAGGAACACCAATCATTCTCTGCAAAACAAAAAGAAGCCATGGGGCATCTGGGAAGAATCACTGACCTCCGGTCGCTCCCGCCGGATGATACCCTGAAGTCCTACATCCATGAAGCTATGTTGCTGAATGAAAAAGGTGTAAAACTTCCTCCTAGAAAAAAAGCAGCACCTGTTGAAGCCCCGGAAGACCTTTTAAGAGCGCTCAGCAAAAACAAAAAGGCATTCGCGGTGTATGAAAAGTTTCCACCCTCACATCGTAAAGCCTACGTGGAATGGATTGTAGAAGCCAAACAGGAAGCCACACGCAACAAACGTATTGAACAGGCCGTGGCATGGATGGCTGAAGGCAAGGGCCGCAACTGGAAATACGAGCAGAAAAAATAAATCCTTATTCCGGATTCTCTATCCAATCGGCAATGAAAATATTGGTATCCCGGGTGCCGCCGTTGTTACGGTTGCTGCTGAACACCACTTTCTTTCCATCCGGACTGAACATTGGAAAAGCGTCGAAACCTTTATCTCTAGAAATTTTTTCAATTACTTTTCCGGTTTCATCCGTTAAGTACATATTGAAAGGAAAGCCTCTTTTGTATTCATGGTTGCTGCAGAAAACTACTTTGCCTGCCGGTGTAAAGTTAGGAGCCCAGTTGGCCTGCCCCAGCGCAGTTACCTGGCGTGCATCTGATCCATCAACATTGGCAATCCAAACCTCCATGTTATTAGGAGCCACCAATCCTTCAGCGAGTAATTGCTTATAGTCTGCAATTTCTTCAGGAGTTTTAGGGCGTGAGGTTCTCCAGATGATTTTCTTGCCATCCGGACTAAACCATGCACCGCCATCATATCCCAACTCATGGGTGATGCGCTTCACATTTTTTCCGTTGATGTCCATCGTGTACAACTCCAGGTCACCATCACGCATAGACGTAAATACAATCATATCGCCTTTGGGTGAAATAGTAGCTTCCGCATCATAACCTGGATTATCCGTTAACCGCTCTACAATCACTCCGTTGGTGTCGGCTTTAAATAAATCATAACTGTCATAAATCGGCCAGATATAACGGTTACCATATTTGGCACGGTCTACCGGTGGAGGGCAATCCGCAGAACCTAAATGTGTAGATCCGAAAATTACATGACGTCCATCCGGGTAAAAGAAAGCACAGGTTGTTCTTCCAGTACCTGTACTCACCAGTTTTGGCTGGAATGGCTGTCCCGGTTCCGGAATCTTGCCCATCCAAATCTGATCACACTGAATTCCTTCCTTTTCATTGCTTTTTTGATACACTAAATATTTTCCGTCGTAACTGAAGTATGCCTCCGCATTATCTCCGCCAAAGGTAATCTGACGAACATTTTTGAAGTGACGTTCCCCCGGGAAATGTATGGTATCGTTTTTCTGTGCATTTGCACCGCTGATATTTACAGAAAACAGCGCAATTACCGCCAAAAGATTCAATGTGTACTTCATCCTTTAAAATTTGCGCAAATATATCTGATAATTATCCGTAGAAATGTAATAGAAATGTCATCTATACGTATCAATTGTTAATTTTGCACTACATATGCTGAAATCCCTCCAATTGTTTGCAATGCTTCTGCTGCTGGCTTCCTGTAACTCAGAGAGTGATTCAGAAGCCTACGAACAAAAGAAATCGGAAGAAACCCTGATGCTGGACGACCTCAAAAAAAATCCGGACTCGCTGCTGCTACGCGAAACCGTTATCCAGTACTACCGTGATAAAGGGGATTATACCTCTGCACTCCAATACACTCGTGAAGCCATTCAGCGAGACTCCGTTAATCCCCGCTGGTTTCAGATTGAAGGTACCTTGTTATATGAAACTGAAGACACTACCGGGGCAATCGCTGCATTCGAAAACGCTGTACGGATAATCCCCGCTCCACAATTACTTCATCCGCTGGGTATCATGTATGCGCAATCCGGGAAAAAAGAAGCACTGGACATTGCCACTGCCCTGCAACAAAGTGAAACGCCCGATCCGCTCCAGGCAAACTTTATCCGCGGGGTGTATNNTATTATGCAAATACCGGAGATGATATTCAAGCACTGAAATTTCTAAACGAATGCCTCGATGCCAACCATACCTTTATGGATGCCTATCGTGAAAAAGCCATTATCTATTTCAATAATGCTCAGTATAAATCATCCATTGACGTGCTGGAAAAAGCAGTTACCCTTCAAAATAATTTTGATGTGGGATACTACTGGCTGGGGCGCAATTATGAAAAACTGAATCAGAAAGAAAAGGCGGCTGAAAATTACCAGCGTGCACTGATGTACGATCCTCAATATTTTGAAGCGAAAGAAGCTCTTGAAAAATTACAACCAAATACAAACTGATTATGCCTATCATTGCACCCTCCCTCCTCTCTGCCAATTACCTGAATCTGGCTGAAGACTGCAACATGCTGAATAAGAGCGAAGCCGAATGGTTTCACCTCGATGTAATGGATGGCAAATTTGTACCAAACATCAGTTTCGGTCCGATGATTATTGAATTCATCCGAAAGACCACTACGCGTGTGTGCGACGTACACCTGATGATTGTTGAACCGGAACGGTATGCGGAAGCATTTAAAAATGCAGGAGCCGATATTTTAACCGTTCACGTGGAAGCCTGTACTCATCTTCACCGGAACATCCAGCAAATTAAAAGTCTGGGTATGAAAGCCGGCGTGGCCGTAAACCCACACACCCCACTGAGCATGATTGAACATGTTCTTGGAGATATTGACCTGGTTTGTTTGATGAGTGTAAACCCGGGTTTTGGCGGACAATCCTTCATCCCTGAAACACTCCGAAAAATTGCTGACCTCAAAAAAATGATTGCTGAAAAAAATGCACCGGTGCTTATTGAAGTAGATGGAGGTGTTTCCACCGGCAATGCTGCATCCATTGTTCAGGCAGGTGCTGATGTATTGGTGGCAGGCAATGCGGTATTCAAATCGGCAGATCCTATTCAAACCATATCCGCTCTAAAAAATATTTAAGTTCTGCTGAAATACAAGGTGAATTCTTTAACTTGAACGCATGAGATTGCTGACCGCTCTGTGGTTGTTGTGTTGCCTGCCTGCAGCGGCACAAACAAAAAAAGCTATTGTATCCGGCATCATTACCAATGAAGAAGGCTACAGAGTGGCTGGTGCTTCCGTCACCATCCTCGGAAAGAAAAATGGTGTTGCCTCTACAGACAGTGGTACCTTTAGCATACAGATACCTGCGAAATCCGCTATCGCATTGGTGTTCTCTCATACAGGCTATGAATCTCAGCAGAAAAACTTTTTCATGAATGCCGGTGAGCAGGAATTCATCACGATACGATTAAAATCACTCAGCGCCACACTCGAAGAAGTGCTGGTAACCGATAACCGGCAGCAAAACGAAAACAGCCTCGTAAAAATTAATCCGCGCAATGCCTCATTGATGCCCGGTGCTACCAGCGGTGTGGAAGGTTTGATTAAAACGCTGGTGGGCTCCAATAATGAACTAACATCTCAATACAATGTACGTGGTGGTAATTTCGATGAAAACCTGGTGTACATCAACGATTTTGAAGTTTTCCGCCCCTACCTGGTGAGCAGTGGTCAGCAGGAAGGCTTGAGCATCATCAATCCGGAAATGACCCGCAGTGTGCTGTTTTATACCGGTGGCTTTCAGGCACGGTATGGCGACAAGATGAGCAGCGTGCTGGATATACAACATAAAAAACCGGTACGTTTTGGTGGAACGGCTTACGCAGGTTTACTGGAACAGGGATTCCATCTGGAAGGCATCAGCAAAAACAAAAAACTCACCTACATCGCA
>DPFD01000054.1:0-643 GCA_003534175.1 Chitinophagaceae bacterium | reverse complement strand
AACCTGTTGAGCAGTCAACCCACAACCGGCGCTTATATCCCTTCCTCTTCCGATATACAGGCTTACTTTACCTACGCTGTGAATAAAAAGGTTCAGGTGGATGTACTGGGAATTTATTCGCAAGCACGTTTTACTTTTTTTCCGGAAACAGTTAAAAAAACAGCATCGGTATTCTCACCGCTGTACTCAGCAAACCTCGGGCTGGATGTATATTTCGAAGGACAGGAACGCGACCGCTACACCACAGCCATGGCCGGCACTACATTGAGTTATCAGGTAAACGACAGCCTTCAGCTTAAATGGCTGGTGAGCCGTTTTGAAAATCAGGAACAGGAAAACTTTGATATTGGTGGTGCTTATTTGTTTGGCGACAGAAGCTTTGACAACACCAGCAGTTCCTTCGGTTTAATCACCAACCCGTTAGGATCCGGATACTATCAGGACTACGCCCGCAACAAACTGAAAATAGTAACCTGGAATGTTGCACACCGCGGCGTACTCGAAAAAGAAAAACATTATTTGCAATGGGGATTGGGAGTAGAACATGTTCAGATCAACGATCGGTTGAATCAATGGCAATATCAGGATTCTGCCGGATACAACATTCCGTATACACCGGGCAATATTGATTTTATGTACTCTG
>DPFD01000049.1 GCA_003534175.1 Chitinophagaceae bacterium | reverse complement strand
AATCGGGAAAATTGAGTTTGTCGAATGAAATAACAGATACAGTAATCACCAGTGCCCAGGATAGCGGCTCCATAATCATATCACGGAAAGTCTCTTTTTTTATGGGAGCAAACTTCTGAATGATAAAACACAACAGCCGGATAACCTGGTGGGTAAGGAAACTTTTAAACAGCTATACCAGCACGATGGTGCCGGCTACCACCAGATAGCTGCGTACTGTATTGTCTAATATTTCCCTGTCCAGAAATTCCATAATCTGTTTTTACTCAGGTAACCGGTAAACGGAAACACCACTTTCAGTAAGTAAATATATATAAGGATTTACAACCCGTACCGAACTGGCCTGCGCGAATACTTGTGTAAGTGCAACCGGATAGCTGATTTTTAAATTTAAATCGAGCCGGAGCATTTCATGATTTTTGAAACCATACACAAAGTTAGCGGTGAAGGACAAGGAATGCATACCCGGAAAGTCCAGTGTACCTTTGAATGCACCGTAACGATCGAGTATGGTAAATCCAAAACTCTTGTCGTACAGGTACACGAAACCGTTATGGTCCGTAATCTGATCGGCTTTAACAGCGTGATCGGTGATGAGTCGTAAATCATTACTCTCCAGCAGCAGCTGTCCGTTTTCGTTGATCTTCTTGAGCTTAAAATCCTGTTCATCCAGCACCCAAATTTCATTGTCGTAGGAAATACAGGCAGACCGTGCAGCAAAGATTTGCATCTTCCTGAGGTTGAGCGTGGCCCGCTGACTCAGCATACGGTCTAACACAACCACAGTGGTGAAATTTTTAAAGAACAGGAGTGTTTTCAACGGATTGCTGACATCCATTATGGTGGGGTTTCCATAGCGCCGCACATCATTATACACACTCAGTGAATCTCCGGCGGCCGTGTATTTTTTAAGCAAACCCTGTTCCAGCAGATATATATGGCCGAGGGCATCAACTTCCATTCTGCTGAAGTTGCCTGGGATGTGCAGTACCTGTTGAAATGCAGTATCGGATCTTTCGGCCGGGAGGCTGTCCTTCGTTTGTGCTGTAACGTTAGCAGCAATCAAACAGGTCAACAGATATATGCAGAAGTACTTCATCATCAGTTGTTATAATACAGCAGGTTCAGTTTTCCGTTTTCCAGCAAGGCATAGCTGTTGTATTTTATCCAGTCGCCTGTATTGATGTACACACTGCCGGGCTTCACTTCGTGGTGAATGGGCAGGTGCCGGTGTCCGAAAACAAAATAATCTACAAATTCCTTTTGCAGATGCGCCTGAGCAAATTGTATCAGCCATTCGTTCTCCGGCCCATGAAAGATTTCGTCTGACTGTCCGGTTTTAGCCCTGCTTTTTCTGCTGAAGAAATCTGCAAGCCCTATGCCAATATATGGAGGCAATACGCCGAACAGCCATTTGGAAACCGGGTGGCGAAATATTTTCTTAATCATTTTGTATCCATGATCGCCGGGGCCTAATCCATCGCCGTGCCCGATCAATAGTTTTTTGTTCTGATAATGAAACACGCGGGGTTCATGATACACCTGAATATTCATTTCCTGCTGAAAGTAATTCTTCATCCACATGTCGTGGTTTCCGATAAAAAAATGAATCGGTATGCCACTGTCTGTGATAGAAGCCAGTGTACCAAGTAAACGAACATATCCTTTAGGAACCACGCGGGAGTATTCGAACCAAAAGTCGAACATATCTCCCAGGATAAATATTTCTGTAGCATCTTTGCGGATGAGGTTGAGAAACTCCACAATTTTTTTTTCACGAATCAGGCTGGAGGCATGGTCGGGTGCTCCAAGGTGAAAGTCAGACAAAAAATATATTTTCTCAGTGGTACTCACGAAACTTATTATGGTTTTGGAAGCGATTTAATAAATGCATATAAATCGCCGGAGGCAATCGGTTCCATACCCTCCACGCTGTCATTATACCAGTATATCCAGGATATCAATGTCCGGTCAGGCAAGTCTACCCGTACCGGCTCTCGTCTGTAAGCCGGTTGTTCGCCGGGCATGGTGTTTAATCCTTCATAATCATCCAGCTGACTAAACACCCAGCTGTAATCATCCGGATGATTCAGTTCATACAGTTCGCCGATTAAATACACGGGTTCATCTGTAGGTTTTGCCACCGGAATAGAACCATTGTAATATAGTTTGCCGCGCACCTTGCCCTCGCCCAGGAAGGTAAAATGTGCCGTGAGGTATTTGTATGCTTCATGTTGAAATCCGCTTCTCAGCGAACCGTACACAAACAGTCGGTGTTTAGATTCCATAACAGTTACGTTTTATCCGTCCACTAAAAAGCAATATACTTCTTTTGGTCCGTGCACACCGGTAACCAGCGTTTTTTCAATATCCGCCGTACGGCNNCGCTGGCAAAACTGATGAACGATGGCAGGGTGTTGCCATATTTTTCTTTCAAAAAGTATAAGGCATCTTTTAAATCATACACCAGTTGATGGTTGTATGCTACGCAAATATGTACCGGAGCATAAATGCCTGAGGTTCGCCCATGAGGTTGGTGAGCGGTAAGCACCAGGGTGCCGGTTCTGGCGATGAGGTATTCACAGCCGGTGATGGATACATCACAATCATCGAGTGATGGATGCGTTTGTAATACTCCACAGTATCTGGCCAGCGCCGCATCGGCACAATACACTTTGTTCCATTCTTTCAGGTGCAGCAGATTGCTCAGCTGTACACGCAAATCGTTTTCATTTTCACATAATGCAAATTTGCCCTGCAATGAAGTGAAGGCTTCTGCAAACAGTATCGTTTCATCATCTGCTGCCGGTGGAAATAATCCGGATGAAGCATCGTGTACAGGAAAAGGCACAGGCACTGAAGTGCTCAGTGCCTGGCGTATCTTTTTCAGCATGTTCTCTCTGGAAGCTGATGCGTTCATAGTTAAATTTGTGGTGGATTTTTTAATTCTTCTGGCAGGCTTACCGGTGGTTCTTCAGGAGCCACTACCTCTTGCTCATCAATATCCAGCAGTTTCTTTTCTTCAAACGGCCTTTTGCCTATCAGTGCTTCCACATCACTTTTAAACAACACTTCTTTTACCAGTAATTCTTTAGCCAGTTTTTCTACCTCGTTGCGTTTTTCGCTCAGCAGCGCCTTGGTTTTTGTATAGGCACGGTCAATCAGGTTCCGCACTTCCTGGTCAATCATTTTACCCGTTTCTTCACTGTACGGTTTGGTAAAATAATTCTCCTGTGCCGGATCGTAGTAACTGATGTTGCCTACTTTATCGTTCATGCCGTACACGGTTACCATACTGTACGCAATCTTGGTGATTTGTTGTAAATCATTGCTGGCGCCGGTGCTTATTTTCCCAAAGAAAATTTCTTCAGCCGCCCTGCCGCCCAGTGTCATACAAATCTGATCCGTTAACTGATCGGTGTTGTACAGGTACTGTTCTTTGGGCGTGTATTGTGCATATCCCAGTGCAGCGGTACCACGCGGAACGATGGTTACCTTTAATAACGGGTACGCATGTTCGAGGAACCAGCCGCAAATAGCATGTCCGGCCTCATGGTATGCAATAATTTCTTTCTCTTCCGGAGAGATGATTTTGTTTTTCTTTTCAAGTCCGCCAATTACCCGGTCAATAGCATCCTGAAAATCGCTCATATCCACCGCTTCTTTATTTTTTCGGGCGGCTATCAATGCGGCTTCATTGCACACATTGGCAATATCTGCACCGGCAAACCCGGGAGTTTGTTCGGCCAGTTTATGGATGTCGAGTTTTTGCGATGTTTTGATGGGTCCGAGGTGCACCTTGAAAATAGCTTCGCGTCCGTTCAGGTCGGGCCGGTCGATGGATATCTGCCGGTCGAAACGTCCGGGGCGCAGCAGGGCGCTGTCTAATACATCGGGGCGGTTGGTGGCTGCCAGGATGATGATACCAAGGTCAGTTCCAAATCCGTCCATTTCCACGAGCAACTGATTGAGGGTGTTTTCTCTTTCATCGTTACTCATCATTACGTTTTTACCGCGGGCACGTCCGATGGCATCAATTTCATCAATGAAAATAATACACGGTGCTTTTTCACGGGCCTGTTTAAACAGGTCGCGCACACGGCTGGCACCAACCCCTACAAACATTTCCACGAAATCACTTCCGCTTAAGCTGAAGAACGGCACCTGGGCTTCTCCGGCCACCGCCTTTGCCAACAGTGTTTTACCTGTTCCGGG
>DPFD01000035.1 GCA_003534175.1 Chitinophagaceae bacterium | reverse complement strand
TGCATAAACTATATTGATATAACATAGCCATGCGGAAACATTTCGAAATCTCTTTCCTTCATCAGACCTCTCACAGTCTGAGGCATTTTTATATAATATCTGACGCCTTTACAATAAAAAAATCAATCTGTGACCGTTGTCACCGACAGCCCCCAAATTCTGGTGCAATTTTGTACGGTCAAATCATTCAACATTAAAACTATCAGTCATGAAAATTGAACAAATCTATACCGGATGTCTGGCACAGGGTGCCTATTACATTGAAAGCGAAGGAGAAGCAGTGGTTATCGACCCGCTGCGTGAGGTGGAACCCTATATTGAGCGTGCCGCAAAAACCAATTCAAAAATCAAATATGTATTTGAAACGCATTTTCATGCAGACTTTGTAAGTGGTCATATAGACCTGGCGAAGAAAACGGGAGCTACTATTGTGTACGGTCCTACTGCAAAACCCGGATTTGACGCCTATGTGGCAAAAGATGGTGAAACATTCAAAGTAGGAAAGATAACATTTGAAGTGCTGCATACACCGGGGCACACCATGGAAAGCAGTTGTTATTTGCTGAAAGATGATCAAGGAAAACGTGTAGGCTTATTCAGCGGAGATACTCTGTTCATAGGAGACGTTGGCCGGCCGGATCTGGCACAGAAAGTAGTGGCTGATTTAACACAGGATAAACTCGCATCTCATTTATACGATTCACTGCATAATAAAATCATGCCGCTGGAAGATGATATCATCGTTTATCCCGCACATGGCGCCGGATCTGCTTGCGGTAAAAACATGAGCAAGGAAACAACCGATACCCTGGGTAACCAAAAAGCAACCAATTACGCCTTACAACCCATGACACGGGAGGAATTTATTCGCGTAGTAACTGAAGGACTTACACCTCCTCCCGGATACTTCCCTTCCAACGTACTGATGAATATTCAGGGGTATGACAGTATTGACCAGATAATGGATCGTGGATTGCATGCGTACACACCCGAAGAATTTGAAGCCGTGGCCAATAATACCGGTGCTCTGTTGTTAGATACACGTGCTCCTCAGGAATTTGCTGAGGGATTTATTCCCAATTCCATCAACATCGGAATTGACGGAAACTTCGCTCCATGGGTAGGCACACTGATTACTGATATGAAGCAGCCCATTCTGATTATTGCGGATGAAGGGAAAGAAGAAGAAGTTGTCATCAGACTGGCACGTGTGGGATACGACTATGCAACCGGTTATCTGAAAGGCGGATTCAAGGCATGGAAAGACGCCGGAAAAGAAACAGATTCCATCCAATCCATTGATGCATCANNACAGAAAATCCGGATATACATATTCTGGATGTGCGTAAAAACAGCGAGTATTTCTCTGAACACATCATTGGGGCAGAAAACATGCCGCTCGATTACATCAATGATCATTTTACTGAAATCGATAAGAACAAAACGTACTATGTACATTGTGCCGGTGGATACCGTTCTATGATATTCACTTCCATATTGCGTTCCAGAGGGTACGATAACCTGATTGATGTGAAAGGTGGATTTAAAAGCATTAAAGAAAGCGCACTGTTTCCAATAAGCGACTATGTGTGTCCTACAACTATGTTGTAACTCATTCATCTAAGATTTAAAAAATATAAAACCATGGGATTATTTTCCAACTTATTCGCTACGAAAGAACCTGTTCAATACAAAGAACTGATTGAAAAAGGAGCTGTTATTATTGATGTACGCACACCGGGTGAATTTGCTGCCGGTAATATTCCGGGCAGTATCAATATACCCTTGGATCAGATTCCCGGAGAGACAGCCTCCATCAGAGAGAAGTATCCGATAATCATCACATGTTGCAGAAGCGGTAACAGAAGTGCCGTAGCCAAGCAATACCTTAACAGTGATGCGTGCCATGTAATTAATGGTGGCGCTTGGAATTCGCTGATGACTCAGATACAATAAACATCAACCCTAATCACATCCTGTAACGTTGAATGAAGATCCACGCTTACAGGATGTGTTAATTCATTTCACATGAAATTGCTCAGGTTTATATTTGGCATGGTGTGGTTGATGTTACTAACGGTGACGCACACATCCGCACAGCATAAAACAAACATGTGGTTTAGGGTGGCCATCGATCAATCCATCAACCACCGGTGGAAAACATCGTACGAGCTGCATCACAGAAGACAAAGCAGTCTGCACCATGAAAATCCGTTACAGGCATCCTTACTGTATGCCGTACGCCCCTGGGTACATTACTCGTTAAATCATTCTGTGCAGATTAGCGCCTCGCCAATTGCCTATTATCACCAGTTACCCTTACTGATGAAGGACGGATCATCCGGCACCCATCATGTGAATGAGCTGAGGTCCACACTAGGACTGACTGTTCATCACCCATTGGGTAAAAGATTCACATTAAAAGAACGTACCCTCTGGGAATATAGAAACTTCGACAACAACACTGAATCCATCCGCTCAAGATTTAAACTGGGTATTGAATACAAGATTCGTCCGTCATGGTACGTCACATTACATGAGGAAACCATGTTGAATCTTTATCATTCTGAACAGCCCATGCATTTTGATCAGGAACGGCTGAATCTGAATATTCGAAAAGTGATGAATAAGCACCTAGAACTGGAAATGGAATTTGCTCATATCATTCGCAATATTCCCAGTGCAGAAAATCATTTAAAAGAAAGCAACTTACTGCTCCACCTGAATTTCAAAATATAGAACGTATGAAAAAAAGTATATGGATTACAGGTTTAGGCATCCTGGCCGGTGCCGTGGGAGGATACCTATACTATCAGTACATCGGTTGCCTGTCGGGCACCTGCCCTATCACTTCCAGGCCCATGCCCAGCACGTTATACGGAGCTGTGATGGGCGGACTGGCATTCAATCTCTTTGTTCCGAACAAAAAGAAGAAGAACAACCGGGATGAGGGTGTTATGTAACTACAGTCACCGACCGGCTGAGATTAATATCTGATTTTTACATAAAATCAAATAGCATGAACTTAAAATCGTGGGGTTGGATGCGCATCATTCGTTTAGTGTTAGGAGTTATTATTGTGATACAGGGTATCATGATGAAGGAATGGCTGTACATGATTCTGGGAGGGTTCTTCACCCTTTTCGCCATCATGAATGTAGGATGCTGCGGAACTTCGTGTACGATTAACCGTAAGCCCGGACGTTCAGATGAGCCTGTTACTTACGAAGAAATTAAATAATCCATAAACTCAATAAAATGCAAATAACATTTTCAGAACTGATTCAGGGAGAAAAACCCGTGTTGGTAGATTTTTTTGCCACATGGTGCGGCCCTTGCAGGATGATGTCGCCTATTTTGGATGAAGTAAAATCAAAGGTGGGCGATAGCGCGGTTATCATCAAAATTGATGTGGATAAAAGTCCGGAAGCGGCTGCGGCCTATCAGGTTCAGGGAGTTCCCACGTTAATGCTTTTCAAAAAAGGCAAGGTGGTGTGGAGGCAATCGGGTGTGGTGCCCGCCGCTCAGTTGAGTCAGATTATTTCGCAACATCAATCAATCTAATTATATGAAATCGCATTATCAGGTGTTGATTATCGGCGGTGGTACTGCCGGAATCATGGTTGCTGCCCAACTAAAAAGAAAAGAAAAAAATCTTTCCGTTGGAATTATTGAACCATCACCTGACCACTGGTATCAGGCAGCATACACCCTGGTGGGTGCGGGAACATACGATTACAATAAAACGAGAAGAGACACCGCATCGCTGATTCCACAGGGAGTTGACTGGATCCGGGATTACGCCACTTCAATTGATCCGGATACCCATTCGGTGCTCACCCAAAATACAGGTGCACTGCAATATGATTACCTGGTAGTTGCTCCTGGCCTGGTGATGGATTATGACGCGATGCCTGGTTTACCGGAAGCCATGAAAACCGAGGTGGTATGCAGCAATTATAACGATCCTAAAAAAACGTGGAAAGTTCTACAGGAATTTAAAGGAGGCAATGCCGTATTTACTCAACCCTCCACCCCTATAAAATGTGGAGGCGCTCCACAAAAAATATTATACCTGGCCGATGATTATTTCAGAAAATCAGGTGTGCGTAGCCGTACGAATATGATTTACGCAACCCCCGGTACGGTTATTTTTGGAACGAAGGAATTTGCC
Organism: Chitinophagaceae bacterium; assembly: GCA_003534175.1. Lineage (GTDB taxonomy): Bacteria > Bacteroidota > Bacteroidia > Chitinophagales > Chitinophagaceae > Ferruginibacter. The sequence continues at coordinate 5,175 of DPFD01000035.1, read as the reverse complement.
GACACGCTCATGCAGGTAGTGAACAGAAAAGAAATCATCCTGAAACTTTTTTACAACCCGGTTAAGATTGATTCTACAAATCGTATTATTTATTTCGAGTATAAAAAAGATGCTGCCTTCTTACCCGAAGAGCGGATTCACGAAACCATGGGTAGCGACCAACTGATTCAAATGCCGTATGACATGCTGCATCTTGCCCCACCACAGGCAGCTCCCGAGTTTATACGTCAATCTGTACTGGCCATACCGGAGGGTGCAGGTAAAGGCTGGGTAGATGTAGATCCTGAAACACTGGAGCATAAACGATTCCCGAATGTATATGCTTTGGGAGATGTGGCCTCATTGCCTACCGCTAAAACCGGTGCAGCAGCAGGCAAACAAGCACCGGTGGTGGTAGATCATATCATCCAATCCATCATTGGTAAAAAAAGTGCGTCAACATATAACGGCTATTCTTCCTGCCCGTTGGTTACCGGTTACGGTAAAATGTTGCTGGCAGAGTTTAAATACGGCAATGTACGCGACAGTGATCCTCTCCTCAGTAAATTTGTGGATACAACAAAGGAACAATGGAGTATGTGGCTGTTGAAAAAGTACGCACTCCCTTATCTATACTGGAATCAGATGATGAAAGGAAAAATGTAAGCAAACAACCGGTTTACTTTGATTCTTTAATGACAACTACCGGAACTTTAAATTTCCACAGTAAGCGTTTGGTTTCACTGGTATGAAATTCGAAAAAACCGTGGTGCTTGGGCAGTAACATGAGTTGTTGCGCTTCATGCATTTCGAAATAACGGTGCAGTCCTTCTTCTACAATATCATCATCAATAAACTGCACATCGGTTTCCAGTCCGGGTAACAAATTCCATAAGGCCCTCACCTTTTCAATATCGGGTTTATTGGCTGATTTGTTCACATGTACAATATCTAATGCACATTTCAGCAGATTGCAATAACGCAGTACCGCATCAGAAGGCAGGCTGATGATACCGGCATCAAAATCAAATGCCATCGCAATTTTTTTAACCGGCTCATATTGTACATCTTCCCCCACTACAACTAAAGGTACACTAAGTTGTTTAAGCGATTCAAACACATTACTGGAGAAAATGACCCGGGAGGCTGATTCCCGCGAAATGACCATGATAACAATTTCAGGTGTAAAGTTTCTGATGGCGGTTTCAAGTTGAAAACCCAGCGAACCCAACTCCACTTCCAGCCGTGCTTTAATATCAATCACTTCATTGAACGTTGCGGCCAGCTGTTGTAACTGCTTGTAGGCATCCTGCCTGAGCTGATCAAACATTTCACCGGGTAAAGGAACCGGAGGTATACTCAGGGGCACAGGTACCACGTGTAATAAAATCAATGGTAGATTCAACTGCTTAGCCAGCGAAGCGGCATAAAAAGCGGCGTTATCAGATGCCTGTGAAAAATTTACGGGTGCCAGAATACAACTCATCGCTTCAATGTTTTAAGGGATTATTTCCTTTGAATCATTCAGCCTGTAATTCCACATCGAAATCTATCCTTCAGGTAAATAATCCAAAAGATAAAATGAAATCATCTTTCTAATGTTTTAAAGTTAACACATCCATGGAATTTGTACCCTACTTTTAACAACTTAAAAGGCAAAGGGGATAGCATGCTGCTTCCGAAAAAATATTTTTTATTTCCCTGCTATGCGCCGCAGATAATGTTTAAAAACCTCCGCGTTCCAACGTGCAAACCTACCTCTTTGAACAACGAGTGTGTTCTGATTAGGAAAATTCAAATAATAGTGGAAAGCGATTTTACCCAGGGAATCATACCACCCCACTTCCTGTCCGAATCTAAAGTCATTCAACACCACTGTATCGCCATAACGTTCCCCGGAGTAATATCCCTGCGAAAACGACTTGAGTTGTTGAACCGATTTTTGATCCGGAAAGGAATCCAGCAATGAATCGTTGCGTTCAATGGTACGCCAACTCAACTCGGGCTTTTTATCAAAAACCGAACGGTAGCTGATTTTAAACGTGGTGTCCTGCTTCACCACCACAAACCAAAGCCATGTTTGAAAGGGAGCGGGCGTAGAAAAATAATCTTTGTATGGAATCTGCTGAGAAGCCAGTGATTTTTTTACATCCCGGTTTATCTGAAGTTTGTGCGCAACTGCATAAATGGTATATACCATAGCGAGTCCAATGCCCCAGGCCCACCATTTCCTTCGGGATGGATTTCTTTTTTTCAACAACAATAATGCAATCATTGCTGCCAGCGGACCAATGGTAAAAAAGGGGTCGGCAACATAAATGGTATTAAAAGAAAAGCGCAGATTGCTGAAGGGCTCCAGTAATCCTACGCCATAATTGTTGAATGTATCAATAAAAATATGTGCAGCAACCGCTACATAAAAAAATGCCATCCACCGTTTCAAGCCCAGGGCATGTGCCGCATGCAGCCAGGAAGCAAAGACGGCAATCAGCGGTGTAACAACCACAAGAAATAGTATAGAGTGTGTGATGCCACGGTGTGCCAGCAGGTTTTCGGTTTCAGTTAACCATAAGCCTGCCATAAAATCAATATCCGGTAAACTGTGCAACAGTATCCCCCACAGCATAGCCTTCCTGCCGAGTACTTTGCCGGCCATAGCTTCACCAATACAGGCTCCTACCGCAATGTGTGTAAGAGTATCCATGCAATTTTACTTCCGGCTTTTTATGGTATGATGCTTACGCTTTGTTGTGGGCGATGAACAGCGGAAAACTAAGGTTTTCCAACAAGGTATCTGCCATACTTTGCTTAAACCATCTCGATACCATTCCACGGCGATACGCACCCAGCACAATGAGGGGCTTCCCTGGCAATTGTTTCAGGTGTTCAATGATTTTAGGTTCTGCATAATCACTCTTCACCACAGTATACACTGCTTTGGGGAAATGACGCTTCATGAATTCCTTCATAAGCCGGTTATCAGGCACATGCGCAGAAGCTCTTTCTTTCTTCACGGTAAGAACTTCCACATTCAAATCCTGATGCGCCCCAATAAGATAACTGTACTGCTTAATCGCAAATACAGAAGACGGCTCACCATCAAACAACATAACCGCGTTGGTAACGGGTGTATATTTTTTGTTTACCAGCAATACGGGGCTTTCACTGCCGGATAAAAAATCACGAATAAACTCGGTAGGTGCTTTCTCTTTGGCTAAGCTGAATGTTTCGTTGGCATCTATCACCACTAAATCAGCATAAATAGCTTCCTGCATCAAGGTTGGAAAGGCCACATCATTTTCCTTGTGAATGCTATGTTCAATGCCTGCTTTTTTACAAACCGCTTCAAATCTTTCCCGTGATGCTTTTCGGGTTGCCTCATCTTTCTTTTCCAGTGCTGCAATTTGTTTGGTTGTTAAATTTTCACGGGTGATGGCTTTGTACCGGCTAAAACTTTGATAGGTAAAGTCTTCCAGAAATAATCCCACCAGATGTGCAGGCTGAGACTTTGCTATCTGAATGCTGTGCTGCAATGTAGCTTCTGAAAATCGGAGTCCGTCAAATACTGCTAATACTTTAATCATAATATTAAGGATGTGTGATAAATAAAGGTATATTAATTACGTGTAAAATATTGTCGGCACCGCTCCTTTTGAAGAATCTTGATATTTTATTTCTTCCAAATGCCCCAAAGGTAACCATCGCATTTTTTCTGGGCATCAATTCAATCATCAATGCATTTTCTGCATCTCCGTTCAAAATTTTGAATGTAATATTTGAATAGTGTTTTTGGAGCAGGGTTTTAAGATGTTCTTTATGAGGAATATCTTCCTCCGTTTCCGGTGCCGTTAAAATAGTTACAGGTAAATCTTTGAACTGTGGAAACAGATAGGTGAACTGGCGTATAGAATAAACAGACGAATACTTGCCGTTGTAGGTGAAATATAATTCTTTAATTTCCTGCATATCATCCGGCATTACCAGAACAGGACATTTGGCTTTGGGTAACAGTTCCAATATAAAATCAGAAGGCACCCTGTCATCTGCAGCACTGAAAGTAAGGTTGGAATGTACCAACACTAAATCGGCGAAGGTACTCTCCACCACCATTTGCTCCAGCGGATCACCTGATCCGGAGCGAATATGCAATTCTATTCCGTTTTCTTCAGCACATTTTTCCAGCATGGCCGTGCCTGTCTCAAACAGTGTATTGCTTTCTTCATTGATGGCAGTATCCGCTATAGTATACTCCCGTGTAGGAAACATCACATCATTGGAGAAAACCGGTAAAGCTTCCATTACCCGGGCTTCCATCAGTAATGCCGTTAGAGTACTGTTATTCAACCTGCTCAGATAGGCAGGAAAGAAAAAATCTTCTCTTTTAAAAGTAACCGGATTTACCAACCACAAAATGTTGTTCATGATTCTTTATTTATGTGAAATAAACATAGGCAAATGTTGATCGCTGATGAGCTGAGTTAAAAAACTCTTTTTAAACAATTGCGAAAAAGCAGACCGGCCAAATGAACCGGCAACGATTAGCGCATCCTGCTGATTATTCAGCCAGCGAACCAGATCATCCCTTTCCTCGATATGTATAAGCTGCATTTCCATATCAGGATAATGCCTCAACACCAGTTCACTGATTAACACCTGATCCGGAACATCTTTCACTTTATCCCCTGCATATACTAACACCGTACGGCGCTTGCTGAAATTAGGGAACAGATAAGCGAACTGTTTGATAGCAAACACAGATGATTCACTACCGTCATAGGCCAGCAAAATTTTCTGAGGAAATTTGCACTGATCCGGCAGTAATAATACTCCGCACTCACTGTTCCGCAGAATTTCTCGCAGGTATTCATTTGGCTGTTCACCGAACTGTTTATAAAAATGCTCACTGCTGATGATCATTAAATCAGCGAAACGACTCTCTTTTTGTATGGCTTCAAACACCAGTCCGTCGGTATTACTGCGAACGGTATATAAAATACCATGCATGTTACAGCGCAACTCAAAATCCCTGATNNTTAACCCTCCTGCGGCTTCAACTTCTTCGGGGCCGCTTACATAAGATGCCGATGTGCCCGGAACCACGGGAAATGACCATAAGGCTGAAAAATCCATCGGACTTAAAAACACACCTGTAACAGAAACCGGTGTCAACTTATGCAACTCTATGGCAAAATCCAA
>DPFD01000137.1 GCA_003534175.1 Chitinophagaceae bacterium | reverse complement strand
CAGTTTGCAATCGGGAAACTATTTCCTGCACCCCTTTACTCACACTCACCGCATTGGCATCTGATTGTTTTAATACTTGTAAAGCAATGGAAGCCTCACCGTTTACTCTTGCAAGCTTCTCAACATCCTTTTGCGCATCCTGTACATCAGCTACATCTCCCAACCGTATCTGGCCACCCGCAGTGGTGTTGCTGATTACCAGATTACGCAGCTCGTCAACTGTTTTAAATTTACCTGCCAATCGAATCAACACATCCTGATTTCTCGTTTGTACGCTACCGGTAGGAAAATCAAGGTTAGCTGCCATTACCGCTTGTTGTACCTGCAACAGGGAAAGGCCGTTAGCCTCCAATTTTGCGGCATCAAAACTCACCTGAATCTCTCTTTCCTGACCACCAATTAGGTTTACCTGAGCCACACCGGGTACGCGGGAGATAACCGGCCCCACCCTTTTGTCCATCAAATCAAAAAAACTAGCCTCATCCAATTGAGCAGTGGCAGACAAGGTGATAACCGGTAAGTCATCCAGAGAAAACTTATTCAAGGATGGAGGATCCACATCCTCCGGTAAATCTTTCAATATGGCGTTCACCTTTCGTTGGGCATCATTCAGCGCATAATCAACATCGGTACCACTATTCAGGGTAATAATGATGGTGGATAAACTTTCATAAGATTTTACATCAATCTTCTTGATGTTTTCCATTGAAGAAACGGCATCTTCAATTTTTTTTGACACCGTGTTCTCCACCTCACTGGGCGAAGCACCCGGATAAACCGTGGTAACTGAAACCANNGTAATTCAAGTTACTGTAACTTAGTATCCCCCCCAAGGTGAGTATAGTGAAAAGTACAATAACCAACGACGGTCGTTTAATAGATATTTCTGCGATTTTCATTTGAATTTATTTATGCTGAACTTAATTTCAGCTGTTACATTATTTTATAACAGTTATAGCACTTCCATTCATTAAATTAATTTGTCCGGTAATGATAACTTCCTCACCTTCTTCCAGCCCCTGCAACACCTCCACCTGCTCTCCCAATATCCTTCCAGGTAACACTTTACGCAATACGGCTTTCCCTGATTGTGCAACAAACACTTCATTGCTGGAAACACCACCCACAAATGCACTGCGCGGAATCAAGATTACCGGAGCTTGTTGAGGAAATACAAAACTGGCTGCGCCATACATACCGGCTTTTAATTCAGACTGACTGCTGTTAGACACTTCAATTTTTACCGGAAAATNNCGGTCATCGGCCTTTGCCGCAATAAAACTTATTTTCCCTTTAAACTGATTATGAGGAATAACGCTTGCTGAAACAGTAACTGTATCGCCCACTTTCAGTGTAACAACCTGAGCTTCGCTAACGGCTATATCGAGTGTAAGTTTAGATACATCCACTATTTCAAACAACCGCGTGCCGGATGCCAACACAGAACCGGGTTCAATCATGCGTTTGTTGATAACACCATTGATGGATGCGCGAAGATTGGCATCAGCTCTTTTAATATTTGCCTGTTGCAACCGGGCTTCAGCATTTTTTAAATTCAACAACGCCTGATCAACCTGCTGTTGAGTTACACCTCCGGTTTTAAAAGCATTTTCAAAACGTTCCTTATCCCTTAAGGCATTGGCATATACTTCCCGGGCTGCCTGTATATCTACAGATAGATTATCCGTTTTAATGATGGCAAGGGTTTGTCCTTTACGCACATAATCTCCTTCCTCTACCAGTACATTTATAACACGGCCCGCCATTTCACTGGAATATTCAAGCTCTTGTACGGGAGAGAACTTGCCATTGGCAGTAAAGTTTATTTCTAACTGATTCTTGGAAACTATAGCTGTTTTTACAGAAACTCCGGAATTGATTTCTGCCACTACAGCAGTTTTTGCTTCATTTTTCTTTTTGTTATTGGTAAGTACGATTCCTATGATGACAACGATGCCGGAGGCAATTAGAATCCCCAATAAAATTTTTGTGAACTTTTTCATTTTCGTTTATTGTTTTGCTTAATCTGAGTTTAGTTTTTAGTTAAGTAACGATCTGAGCTTGCCCGTAGCTTTTAGGAGTTTTATTTCAGCCAGTCTGTAATCCAGCAAACCGGAGGTGTAAGCATTTTTCGATTCGAACAATGCGTTCTGAGCATCGATTAAATCTGTGAGAGTAGCCAATCCCTGCGTATAATTATTGTTGGTATTCTCCAGTACTTTTTGTGCGAGATCTGCATTTCGTTCCTGCACATTTAATATGATGATGGAATTGTTCAATTGAATTTTAGCGTTCGAAAAATCCATATGTAGGCTCTGCTTTGTCTGGGCCATATCTTCTTGCAGTTTTCGAATTTCAACATCCGTTTGCCTTATTCTTGCTTTGGTGGCAAACCCGTTAAAAATGGGTATTTTCAAATTCAATCCGATTGTGCTTACATCAAACCAGTTTACCCCCTGATTCATTCCTTTAAACATAGGGAACCTGTTGCCAATTCCCTGGTAACTATAACTGCCCGTTAAGGAAAGGGTTGGATAATATTCAGCCTTTACGGATTCTTTCTTAAATTTTAGTAACTGCTGCTGTTTTTGTAACAACATAATTTCACTTCGATTCTCCATAACACCCGAATCAGCAACCAATAAATCTCCCACATTCGATAGCCTAACCACTTCATCCGGAACAATGATTTGCTGCTCAACCGGCATGCCAATCAAAAACTTCAATGAATTTTCGTGAAGTGCAACAGCGTTTAAAAGTTGTTGTCTCTGACTTTGAAGGTTCAGCAATTTTACTTCCAATCGATCCACATCAATTTTTTTACCCAGGCCACTTTCATACAAGCCGTTGATAACCGAATACGCCTTCATAGTGGTACTGATATTGCTATCAATGTTTGCAATCTGTTGTCGTTGCAACAACAACTGGTAGTAGGTAACAGACACTTTTTCCAATACCAACTCTTCTGTAAGCTGCGCATTTAACGCATAAAACTCCCGGGTAGATTTAGCCGCTTTCAATCCGGTAAACACCGACTGATCAAAAATATTTTGAGTAACAGACACCCCCATGCTGGTGTTCCACTTTTGCCCGAATGCCACCAAAAATGTTTGCCCGGGGTTCACCGGATTCAATTCACCCGGTAATGCACTTTTTTGTAAAAGCGGATTATAGTTCAACCCACCGTTGGCCGTTACCTGTGGCAGTGCCCTTGATTGCACTTCCTGAATCTGGTAGCCGGCATTCTCAACGTCTAACCTTGCCTTGCGGGCATCGGAAAAGTTTTGAACTGCATACTGCAGGGCTTTCTTTAAAGTGAGTTCGGTAACATCCTGAGCCTGTACGTCCACCGCAAAAAGGCTTAAACACGCCAGTATAATTCTTGATTTCTTCATGGTTTGAATGAGTATTTTGATAGTATTGATCTGATATAATTTTATATGTTCATCATTTAATTCTTACCCAAGTTCACGTTGCGTATGAGATTCAACGCAAGAGATGTATTCCTAGTCGTGCATTCCTAACTATTGAGTTTAACATTTTTGTTAATTTTTAAATAAAAAAATTAAATAAACAATGCCGCCAGAATGGCTTCTTTTCTATGTTCCAGGGCCTGGTTATACGCTCTTTTGGTTTTGAACATAGACGCTTCTAACAACGGGCGCATGACCAGCGGGTACGACACCATAGAGATAAAATTCAACAGAAACTGAGTAGGATCCATTTTTTTAATCCGGCCGGCATTCATTTCAACCTGCAACTCCTCAAAAAAAGCTTCCGTTTTTTTCGAGTTTTCCTTCTCTTCCTTTTTCATGCTTTCTAAAAAATCAGTATTCGACATTTGAGACACCAGATAGGCATCCAGATACGGGAATTCCAGTATGTGTTCCATCCACACATCTATCAACCTGCTTATTTTCTCTTTAAAAGAAAGTGCAGGATCTACTGTTTCTGCCAGCTTAGTTCTGAAGGCTGATTTCCCTTCTTTCAATACAATGTCCAGCAAAATCTCCCTGGTCCTGAAATAATAATGCAACAACGTTCTGTTTACACCCGCTGCATCAGCAATTTCCTGAGTGGTGGCATTAAAACGCCCCTCCTTAAAAAAAACGCGCATCGCCGTTTCCTTTATGTGTTGCTCGGTACTGTTATCTTTTGCTGCCATGATATTTGACAATTTTGTTAAACAAAGGTATAGCAACATTCAATATTCAAAAAATTAAATTTTGACAATTTTGTTAAAACGTTGAAAAACCTCCGTACAAGCCCTCCTGTTGATAGTAAGGCAGCGGATTATTACTCACAGCCCTTTTGTATCGGGTACATCCTGTAATAATCCTACCATTCGCATTCATATAAATCGGTATAGCTGTATTTCTTTACCTTTACCATTCTGTTGCTAACAATCTACAATACTTCACATGAAATACATTTTTACATTTTTCATTTCCCTGATTAGCTTAAGTCCGTTTGCTCAGCAACCTATTGAAACGGTAGTGTTTAAACAAGCCAACTACCAGATTGAATATCCTGCCAGCTGGCGTGTAGATACTTCCAAAGCGATGGGCACCTCATTTATACTGTATGTTCCCGAAAGTGAGATGTCAGAAAATTTCAATGAAAACATCAATATGATGATTCAGGATTTAACCGGACAAAACATTGATCTGGAGAAATACAAAGAAATCACTGATGACCAGTTTAAGATGCTTGGGGAAGATTGTACCGTAGTGGAATCAGCTGTTCACACTGCAGGCCCGACTTCGTTTTACAAAACGGTTTACTCCATCCGTCAGGAGAATGACATCATACACGCCTTGTCAGTTTGTTATATTCAAGACAACAAAGCTTATCTGCTCACCTTCACCGCCATTGGAAACTCTATCACCCGGTGGAAGGATATTGCAGAAAAAACAATGCTTTCGTTTAAACTCTTTCAACAGTAAAAAACCTCACTTACTCGTTGTATTACCGAATGGCAGTAATATTTGCGGATTCGGACAAATAGCTGTGTAAGTTTTAAGTTCGTGGATGCTGCACACTCCCGGATAATCGGAAGTATAATGGGCAATATCAGCAATCAGCTGTATCTGCAGGTGGGGTGGCCAATGACCATTTTCCTCGGGCCGGCCAATCACAGATAGCTGTTCGCCCCGGGCTAGGAAAAAGCCGGGCTGTTTGTCGTTCAATATATCGGTGGATAAATGCCCGTACAAAACATAAAATACAGTGGTCTCTAACTGATATTTCATGATGAGGGTTCCGCCATAATTACCATATCCCTCATTCACTCCCACTCCATGAATGGTACCACCTATCGGTGTAAATACAGGTGTGCCGGCTGCACACCAAACGTCTATGCCTAAGTGATAGGTTCTGCTGTTTGCTCCGGAACCAAACAAGGCACTGCGTTGATAAATCTCCCGATTCTCGCGGTATCCGCCATATAAGTAATCAGCCTGCTGCTTCAACCGGTACGCATCCATCACCCCACAAAAAGCATCGGTATCGTTTACCACCGCCTGGGTTAACCCTTCAATGTCATGCATGTTTACCGGCAAAGCCCTGTGTGTGTCTGGTGCATAAGGAACCACAGGATAAAAGTCATCGGCATACTTCGATAGCAACTGGAGCAGATGATGGGCCGGATCGTGGATCATACTACTACATTTATCATTTTACCCTGAATAAAAATAAACTTCTTGAGCGGCTTGTCTTCCATCCATTTCTGTACTACGGCATCTTTCATCACTGCCTCCTGCACTTCATCCTGTGTGGCCGTTAAACTCAATTCAATGTTGGTACGTAGTTTCCCATTCACCGAAACAGGATACACTTTTGAATCTTCCTGTACAAACTGTGCGTTAAACACCGGATAGCCGGCCCGCAGAATGGTATCGGCATTGCCGGTTTGATGCCACAACTCCTCGGCAATATGGGGCGCATAAGGCGCGAGCAACACCAGCATCGGATCCAGAATATCTTTTTTATGGCACTTCAACTCTGTTAACTCATTCACACACACCATGAAGGCGCTTACCGCCGTATTGAATGAAAACTGAGCAGTGTCCTGTTCAATTTTACGGATGGTTTTATGCAATACTTTCAACTCATCTCGTGTAGGCGTTTCCGTTGTCCATACCGGGTTTCCGTTCTCCATAAACAGCCGCCACAGCTTCCTCAGGAAACGATGCACACCCTCAATGCCTTTCGTATCCCAGGGTTTGCTTTGCTCAATCGGACCGAGGAACATTTCGTACATGCGGAATGTATCGGCGCCGTATTTTTCTACCAGGGTATCGGGGTTAACAGTGTTGAACTTAGACTTAGACATTTTTTCAACCTCGGTACCACAGATGTACTTGCCGTTGTCCAGTATAAATTCTGCATGGGCATAATCCGGCTTCCACTTTCTGAATGCTTCTGTATCCAACTCAACCCCATCCACCATATTTACATCCACATGCAATGGCTGGGTTTCATATTCATCTTTTAAACCGGCCGATACAAACTGATTGGTATTTTTTATCCTGTACACAAATCGGCTGCTTCCCTGAATCATTCCCTGATTCACCAACTTCTTAAATGGCTCATCGTAAGATATCAACCCGAGGTCAAACAATACTTTCGTCCACATACGGCTATACAACAAATGTCCTACGGCATGTTCAGTTCCGCCTATATACACATCCACCTGATTCCAGTAACTGCTGGCCTCGGTGCTGCAAAATGTTTCCCGGTTGTGCGGATCCATGAAACGCAGAAAGTACCAGGACGAACCGGCAAAACCCGGCATGGTAGAGGTTTCCCGCCGGGTGTGTTCATCCACCTGCACCCAATCGGTTATATTGGCCAACGGTCCCTGCCCTTCCGGTCCGGGACTGTACTGATCCACATGAGGCAATACCAGCGGCAGCTCATTTTCATTCATCGGGTATGCGGTACCGTTTTTCCAAACTATCGGAAACGGTTCACCCCAGTAGCGTTGTCGGCTAAATCCGGCATCCCGCATTTTATAATTGATTTTTCTTTTTCCCCGGTTGATTTTTTCCAGGGCTTCAATAGCCAGCCTGGATGCTTCCTGTTTCGTATATCCGTTCAGGAAATCAGCATTTTCCAGCGGAATCTGATCATCCGGGTTGGCTTCTTCGCCGGTAAAATGATTGCCCAAAATGTTCGTAATCGGAATATTAAAATGACGCGCAAATGAAAAGTCGCGCTGATCACCGCAAGGCACCGCCATAATAGCACCGGTACCATATCCGGCCAATACATACTCACTGATCCATACCGGAAGCTTCCTGCCGGTGAACGGATGCGATACATACGCACCGGTAAAACAACCGGTTACCTGTTTTACTTCTGCCATCCGCTCACGTTCACTTCTGGTTTTCACATACTCCAGATATTCGTGTACGGCTTCCTGTTGTTCTTCTGTGGTAATGGTTTGTACCAGCCCATGTTCAGGAGCCAGCACCATAAAATCAACACCAAAAATGGTGTCGGGCCGCGTAGTATATACTTTAATTTTTCCTTCAAACGATGCGCCCTCAAATTCCACTTCAGCTCCTTCACTTTTCCCAATCCAGTTGCGCTGCATCTCTTTCATGCTTTCACTGAAATCAACAGTTTCAAGCCCCTGTAACAGGCGTTCAGCATAAGCCGTGATGCGCAGGTACCACTGGCGCATTTTCTTTTTCACCACGGGATGGCCGCCCCGTTCACTGAAACCATTCACTACCTCATCATTTGCCAAAACCGTACCCAGCGCTTCACACCAGTTTACTTCACCTTCTGCACTGAACACCAGGCGGCGGCGCATGAGTTTTTCTTCCTTCTGTTCTGCTGAAAAGTTTCTCCATTCTTCTGCTGTAAAATGAATACCTGCAATCGGCTCACCCTGAGCAGGCATAGCCCCGCGGGTTTCATACTTGACTATCAGCTCCTCAATGGGCCTTGCCTTTTGCTGTGTGTTGCAGAAATAGCTGTTGTACAACTTCAGAAAAATCCATTGCGTCCATCGGTAATAAGAAGGATCACTGGTGCGAACTTCGCGCGACCAATCATAGCAAAAACCAATTTTCCGAAGCTGCTCTTTAAATGTTTTGATATTTTTTTCTGTAGTGGTTGCCGGATGTTGCCCGGTTTCCAGTGCATATTGTTCAGCAGGCAAACCAAAACTGTCAAAGCCCATCGGATGGAGCACATTAAATCCTTTCAGGCGTTTATACCGGCTGTAGATATCGCTGGCAATGTATCCGAGCGGATGACCTACGTGCAGTCCGGCACCACTTGGATACGGAAACATATCCAATACATAACACTTCGGCTGGCCGGGTTGTATCTCTACTTTGTATACCTCATTGCTTTCCCAAAATTGCTGCCACCTGGCTTCTATTTCATTAAAATTGTACTCCATAATTCTATATTCCTGTTGCTCCTCACGAGTGTGAATGAAACGTTATTTTACCCCAATGAACTTTTGATGCAAAAGGCTAAACACTATTTTGTTGCACATTCATTTTTGCAGTTAGCAAAACTAAAGTAAACCACGTAAAAACCTTTATTTTTGTCGGCATCGCTGAAATGGTGATTCCATTTATACTAACTTATTATGGCACAAATCGGAAAAGCATCTGGAAAAAGAGGAAAACCCACATACGCTTATGCTATTATTGGCGTAGCATTGGTGTTGTTTTTATTTGGAATTGTAGGATGGTTTTTTCTCAATCTTAGAAAAACCGGTGATTACCTGAAAGAAAGCATACAGGTTCATGCATTTCTCTCTCCTACTGCATCCAAAAAACAAATTGACAGTGTAGTAAATTACATCAATGCCATTCCGTATGCCAATCGCATTGAATATGTTACCAAAGAAAAAGCGATTGAAAAATACAATGCAGAAAACGATACTACCTGGAAGAAAATCATTGATGCCAACCCTTTACCGGAAAGCATAGACTTTTTCATCAAGGCCGATTATGTACAGGAAGACAGTCTGAATATTCTATCCACCAACCTGCACACCACCTTCCCGGGTGTAATCAGCGAATTTCAGTTTCCTACGGCCACGGTTACCAAAATCAGTAAGTATGTAAAAATTGGCGGGATTATTTTTCTCATAGCAGCGGCCATACTCACTATCCTGGTGGTGTTCTCAATAGACAACACCATCCGACTGGCCATGTACAGCAACCGTTTCCTCATCAAAACCATGCAAATGGTGGGTGCAACCAGAGGCTTTATTGCCCGCCCCATCAACCAGCGTGCGATTCTTAACGGATTCATCTCTGCCTGCATTGCCATTTTCTGTATCTGGGTCAGCATCATGGCCATTGAATCTATCATACCTAATTTTAAGGTGTTGAGAGATACTCAGGGACTGATGGTTCTGTTCCTCGTGATTATTGTGCTGGGTATTACCATCTCCCTGGCCAGTACCCACCGGGCGGTGATCAAGTACCTGAAAATGAAACTGGACGACCTGTATTAATACAGGATGGCGCCCTTTCCGGCCGTGGGTTTACAGCATATGCCGTCAGAGGCAGGCGGAAAAAGCCTGTTCACCCGGGTTTCAAAGTCAGCCAACTTTAGTTTATATTGCACCCCAATCGAGCATTATGAATAAGACCGTTAAAAAAACAAACGATAAAAATGTACCGGCTAACAATTTGTTTGGCCGCGAAAATTATATGTGGATGCTGATAGGTATTGCCTGTCTGGCTCTCGGCTTTATCTTAATGGCCGGAGGTAAAAGCAGCGATCCAAATGTGTTCGATACCAAAGAAATTTACAGTCCGGTGCGCATCACCGTTGCGCCCATCCTCATCATTGCAGGATTTGTGATAGAGATTTATGCTATCATGAAAAAACCAAAATCATAACCTGTTGATTCAATACCTGCCTGCAGGAATTCCATCGCATGAATGTATTTGAAGCTATTGTTATTGCCATTGTAGAAGGGATTACCGAATTCATTCCTATTTCATCTACCGGCCACATGATTATTACACAAAAGCTCATGGGCATGCAGGAAGATGATTTTTCCAAAATGTTTACCGTGGCCATACAGTTGGGAGCCATCCTGGCTGTGGTGGTATTGTATTATAAGAAACTGCTTTCAGCTAAAAACGGCTGGAAAAAACAATTTGAATTTTATCTAAAGCTGGCAGTGGGAGTTATACCAGCATTGGTGTTGGGTTATTTCTTTTCCGAAAAAATTGATGCCATGCTTGAGAGTGCCACTGTGGTTGCGGTTTCTCTATTGCTGGGTGGTATCATACTCTTGTTTATTGATAAGGTTTTCAATCGGCCGGTAACGGATGATGAACAAAAAATCAGTTATAAACAATCGGTAATCATTGGTTTTTGGCAATGCCTCGCCATGATTCCGGGTGTGAGCAGAAGTGCCGCTTCAATCATTGGTGGAATGCATCAGAAATTAACCCGCAGTGCTGCTGCCGAATTTTCCTTCTTTCTGGCGATACCTACCATGATGGCCGCCACCGGTTACAAACTGCTGAAACATTACACCGAAAACGGCGGGTTCAACGCCCAGGAAATAAAACTGC
>DPFD01000068.1 GCA_003534175.1 Chitinophagaceae bacterium | reverse complement strand
GTGTGCGGTGGAGCAACTGCGTCGGGATAAAAATCAATGGATAATTCAACTGAATAATCAGCAGGTAATAGTAGCCGATGCGGTGTGTATTGCTACGGGTGGCCATCCCAAAGCTTCTTCCTACGATTGGCTGAAAAACCTCGGACATACCATAATTCCTCCCATTCCCTCATTNNGCATCCGCTGAACGAGTTAATGGGGATTGCCCACGATGCCAGTGTAAAATTGAAAGGCACCAAACTGCAGCAACAAGGGCCGGTATTAATTACACATTGGGGATTAAGCGGACCGGCCATTTTGAAACTGTCAGCCTTCGCCGCCCGCATACTGCATGAAATGGATTATCATTTCACGGTTATAGTGAACTGGCTCCCGGAGTATAATCAGCAAACCCTTAGTGAACAGATGCAGGATTACAGAACTTCACTGGCATCCCGAAAAATATATGGAAAAAATCCATTTCAGTTACCTGCCCGTTTGTGGGAACTGGCTTTACAACAGTGTGGCATAAACGAAATGTTGCGTTGGTCCGATGTGCCGGCCAAAGCCATGCATAAAATGGTAAACTGGCTCACTGCTCTGGAACTCACCATGAAAGGAAAAACCACCTTCAAGGAAGAGTTTGTAACAGCCGGCGGTGTTCCGTTGGCTGAAGTGGATATGCAGACTATGCAGAGTAAACAACAGCCGGGTTTGTATTTTGCAGGTGAAGTGCTTGATGTAGATGGTATTACCGGAGGATATAACTTTCAAAATGCATGGACTACCGGCTGGCTGGTTGCCAATGCCCTGGAGCGAAACATATAATCCGCAGAATGCACTTACTTTTACATGTTGAATGAAGAAGCTCGACAAATATATACTGGGGAAATATCTGACTACCTTTTTCTTTAGCCTGATCCTATTTACGGCTATTGTGATTGTAGTGGATATCAGCGAGCATACCGATGATTTTGTGAAATCGAAATTGCCGGTGAACAGAATTATTACAGACTATTACTTTGGTTTCATTCCAAGGATAGTGGCCATGCTTTTTCCGCTGTTCATTTTTATCTCCGTGATTTTCTTTACTTCCAAAATGGCCGGTCGCTCCGAAGTGATTGCCATTTTGAGCAGTGGGGTGAGCTTTAACCGGTATATGCGCCCGTTTATGATTGGAGGTATCATGATGTCGCTGTTGTTGTGGCTCGGATATCAAACGGTAGTTCCAAAGGCTAATTTAAAATGGGCCGATTTTGAGAAGAACTATGTGAAGATTCATTCCAAAGGAGGAAAAAAATCAACCTACCTCCAGAACATTTATTTCAGAGAATCAAAAGATGCCTGGGTAGGCATTAAAGGATACGATACCCTTTCCCGTGTAGGGAATAATTTCTTCCTGCAGCGATATGCGGATAATCGCCTTACCTATAACATGCGTGCGAGTGGATTCCGGTGGGATTCCACCACGCGAGAGTGGTTGTTCAATAATGTGGTGATACGGGAAGTAGAAGGGATACAGGAAAAAGTTACTAATCATCACAGCCTGCATCAGAAAATGAACTTCCAGCCGGTTGATTTAAGGAAGGATGAATATTTAAAAGATCAGATGACAACGAGTGAACTGAAACAGTTTATCCGCAAAGAACGGGCGCGTGGTTCGGAAATGGTGAGCAGCCTGCTGGTGGAGCGATACAACCGCGATGCCATTCCCGTTTCGGTATTCATACTCACCATCATAGGCAGCGTGCTGGCTTCCCGTAAAGTGCGGGGTGGCAGCGGCATTCATCTGGCCGTAGGCGTGGTGTTGAGCGTAACCTACATTCTGTTCAGCAGGTTATCCGTGGTTTTCGCCACCCAGGGAAGCTTTTCTCCCTTTCTTGCAGCCTGGACACCCAACATCCTCTTTGGTATCATTGCGGTTTACCTCTACCGCAAGGCCCCTAAATAATTGATTTTAAGATTGTTTTTTTAAAAAGGATTTGTTTAACTATCCATTGGGTTGTAATTTTAAGCGAATCGGTAAAATCATTGAATTTGGCTGATTCGCGTTTCCTAAACCTTATAAATCATTCTACCCAATGGGCATTATCAAAGACCGTTTTAAGTTGAAAGCTGATGAAGTATCCGCAGAAATTAAAGAGATCATCAAAACACACGGAGATAAAAATATAGGGGAGGTTACCTTATCGCAGGTGTATCAGGGCATGAGAGGCATGACCGGACTGGTAACAGAAACTTCCCTGCTGGATGCACAGGAAGGCATTCGTTTCCGTGGTTATTCTATTCCGGAGTTGCGTGAGAAGTTACCCAAAGCAGCCGGAGGATCAGAGCCACTGCCGGAAGGTTTGTTTTATCTGATGCTGGTGGGAGAATTGCCTTCTGAAGAAGATGTTGCTCATCTGTCTAGCGTATGGCAACGCCGCAGCCATGTTCCCAACCACGTATTTGCCAGCATTGAAGCACTTCCTGTTTCAGCACACCCGATGACACAGTTTGTGGTGGCCATCATGAGCCTGCAAACAGAAAGTCAGTTTTCAAAACTATATGCCAAAGGCATGAACAAGAAGGATTACTGGAATGCCACCTTCGACGATGCCATGGATTTGATTGCACGCCTTCCGCGTATTGCTGCGTATATATATCGCCGTAAGTATAAGGGCGGAGATCATATTCAACCCAACGGATTACTGGATTGGTCAGGAAACCTGGCCCACATGATGGGTTATGATGATGAAGGATTTAAAGAGCTGATGCGTTTATACATGACCATTCATGCAGATCATGAAGGAGGTAACGTTTCCGCACACACTACACACCTGGTGGGCTCTGCATTGAGCGATCCGTATTTGAGTTTTGCAGCAGGTATGAACGGACTGGCAGGGCCGCTGCACGGATTGGCCAATCAGGAAGTAATCAAATGGATTTTTGAACTGAGGGAGAAACTGGGTTGCGAATTACCCACCAAAGAACAAATTGCCGATTATGTGAAGCAAACCCTGAGTGAAGGTAAAGTGGTACCGGGATACGGACATGCCGTGTTGCGCAAAACCGATCCGCGATTCACCGCTCAAATGGAATTTGGCAAGAAACATATGCCCGATGACCCATTGGTTCAAACCGTATGGAACATTTATGAAGTGGTGCCACCCATTTTACAGTCATTGGGAAAAATTAAAAATCCATGGCCTAATGTGGATGCACACAGTGGTGCCCTGCTGGTGCACTATGGTATGGATGAATATGAATTCTACACAGTGTTGTTTGGTGTTTCAAGGGCACTGGGTGTATTGGCCAGCCTTTGCTGGGACCGCGCCCTGGGGCATCCGCTGGAAAGGCCTAAATCTATCACTACCGAAGCCGTGAAAGACTGGCTCAATGGAAAAGGCGAAATCTGGGGAGATTAAACACATACCAACTATAATATATCAGGTTGCTTTTACGGCAACCTTTTTTGTTGGATGTATGTCATCAACCTGCTAATTAATGTTACACTGTATGATGCCAGAAATTGCAGAAAATAATTTCAGGCTTATTTGATGGTGTAGTTCTGTTTCGGGCATGGATGTCCGGGCATGAGATAAAAAAACGCTCACTTGAAAAGTGAACGTTTAATTAGTGGAGAATACCGGATTCGAACCGGTGGCCTCTTGCATGCCATGCAAGCGC
>DPFD01000201.1:935-7616 GCA_003534175.1 Chitinophagaceae bacterium | reverse complement strand
CCGGCGGATGAAGGTGTTGAGAAAATATTGTATTAATAATCTTCAGCTACAATGAAAGTAATCGGCTGACGGCGGTAGGCACTCACCTCACGACCATTTTGAATACCGGGCTTCCACTTCGGGCCTTTCCTGATGATTTTGATGGCTTCCTGTTCCATACCATAACCATGTTTGGTTTCAGCTACCACATCACTGATGCTACCGTCTTTACTCACAATAAACCTCACGATTACCGTGTATGTACCGGGAGGTGCTCCGTTATCAACCGGTGCATTCGCATTGAGGTTGTTTTGCAGGTATCTTTTCCAGGCAGATATACCTCCGGGGAAAGACGCATCAATTTCAACCTTGGTGAACACTTTATTCTCATCATCACCGGTTGAGGGCAGTTCTACCACTTTAGATCCTTCCGCTTCCACAGGTGCCTGTACAATCTGAACCTTGTTATCACTCTCCACCGTTTGTGTACTGATTACCTGATCTTCTTTAATCTCCTGAATTTTTTCCTCCGGTTTCACTTCCTCGTCTTTTACGATTTTAGGAGGTGTAAACTTCACCTGATTGATTTCCGGTGGTGGTGGTGGCGTGGGTGGCGGTGGCGGCGGCGGTGGAGGCGGTGGTGGCTCATCCTGGGCAATCTCTGCCATCTGGGTATCCAGCACATCTATGTCTTCTTTGCCATCCGACTTGCTGAGTTTGCCTGCAAAGATGGATGTTACCAGAATCAACGCCAACGCCGAAAAAGCCATAATCAGTGCATTGCGCATACGCCTGTTATACGTTTTACGCAACTCATACGCACCGTAGCTTTTGTTTTTACCTTCAAAGATGATATCCAGAAGGTCGGCTGATAAAATTTTATTTGCGTCCATGTTGTAATTTTCTTTTTGGATTCAACAAGATGATTTTTTCATACTTATTGTATCCCGTTAGCCAACTCGGTTTGCCGGATCATTTCTTCCTCTGCAGGGGTGATATCCACTTCTGCATAGTGCCCGGGTGGAACTGCTGAAATTGACATCTCATCCAGTATATCAATTGCATTTTTGAAAGTAGATTCCTTGTCTGATTTAATGATAAACATCAGATCATCAATAGGTGTGCTTTTCTTTTTATCTACAATCAACTGGCGAATTTCTTTGTAATCCGTCGTTTTCCATTGTTCTGATAGAGTTGCCGGATCCAGCTGTCCATAGTAGTAATATACCTGATCCTGTTTTCCCAACAGGATGGTCATGGCTCCGGAGTTTTTCACTTTCATGATTTTTTCCGGATCATCACTATCCTTGGGCTCATTCATATTCATTGCTGTACTTTGTGCCATAGTAGTCGTGAACACAAAGAAAGTAATGAGCAGGAACCCCAAATCCACCATGGGTGTAAGGTCAACCCTTGTCGATAATTTCTTCCCTTTCTTGACGCCCGGGCCTTTCTTATGCCCGCCGCCCGAGGTATCTATTTCAGCCATTGTGCTTCTTTTTTAAGGGTGATGGAATTAAGATTTTATAGATTCATTAAACACTTCGGATCCAATAGGAATTGCTTCACCATTGGTTACAATCCTGAACTTATAAATCTCATTTTTCTTAAACGCTTGCTTGATGTTTTTGAACAACGGGTACAAAACCGCGTTGTCGCCTTTTACCAGCAACATTTGCTGCAAAGCCGTTTGATCACTTCCTGCATACACATTGCTCACACTGCGTATCCAGTCAACCATTTCATTATTGAGTGTATCCTTGATGGGAATTCCCGGCATTTGGGCCGGCTGAATCGGATTACTGGAGTTGATGTATCCTTTAATTTGAGAAAGGGGCAATCCGATGAATTCCTGTTTGTTCCACTTATTGATTTCCTCAGGCGACAATCCCATTTGTTTAGTCAGGTTGATGTTTTCAAGAATCTCTTTTTTCTTGGTTTCATCCCCCAGTGTGAGAAAAGCGCGCCCGTCGGCAGTAAGTGTAATCAGGATACTTTTATCCGGCGCCGCCTTGGCAGAAATGGAACTGGGTGTTTGCACCGCAAGCACTTCTGCTGGTTTTTGTTTGGTGGCGAGGATAAAGAATGTCAACAATAAAAAGGCCACGTCGCACATCGCCGTCATATCCACGTTCGTACTCTTGCGGGGTAATTTAACTTTTGGCATTTTTTACTGTTTTTGAATTCCTATGATGCAATGAATGCACACATTCCACAATTTATTTGTAGAGTGATGCAAAAGATTGTGTTAATGTAAATCCAGACTCATCGATACCATAAGTGATATTGTCGATTCTGGTGGTAAACATGTTGTAGAAAATGATGGCCAGTGCAGAAGTACCGATACCTAATGCGGTATTGTACAACGCTTCCGCAATACCTTGAGACAAGGCTCCGGCAGCAGCACCACCTCCGGCGTCAGCACCCAGTGCAGCAAATGAACGGATCATACCCAATACGGTTCCGAACAGTCCGATCAGCGTAGCAACGGTTGCGATGGTTGAAAGGAACACCAGGTTCTTCTCAAGCATAGGCAATTCCAATGCAGTAGCTTCTTCTACTTCTTTTTGGATGGCTGCAATTTTTTGCTCCGTATCCAGTTCATTGTTTGAAATCATTTCCTTGTAGCGATGCAAACCGGCTTTCATCACATTTCCAACCGAACCTTTTTGTTTATCGCACTCAGCCAATGCAGCGTCCACATTTTTATTGGCCAGGTGATATTGCACCTTGCGAACAAAATCTGCATTGTTGCCGGTACCGGTTGCTTTGGAAATAGTCAGCGCACGCTCAATAGCAAAAACAATGGCCGTTAAGAATGTACCAATCAGCACTGGCACCACAATACCTCCGAGGTACATGTTGTACAACTGAGCTTTCGGCCCGTGATGGTCTGGCCAAAAACCTCCTCCGCCTGGTTTTTCAAAATTATCCGGGTTACCCAGTCCGAATCTCCACAGCATATAACCTGTGATGATACACAACAGCGGAGCTATCCACGAAATCATGTTACTGCTTTTTTTAGCCTGAACTGATGTTGCAGGTTTCACGGTTGCAGCGGGTCTTGTTTCTGCCATAAAATCTAATTTTTGATTGTGTTAAGTATTTGTCTTTTAGTTTCGATTTTTCGAAGGTACAATGCTACTGAAAAATACCATTCTATAAAAGTTTTACAATGAATTTTCGTGTTATTATTTTATTGATTGTGTATATATTATGAACAATTTCTCTAAGATTGTGCCATTTTTAGCCCGAATTTCACAAAGAATGTAAAAACTGCATTATTCATGTCGTAAGGCTACGATAGGATCGAGTTTAGATGCCTTGTACGCCGGATATAAACCTGCCAGCAACCCCACAAGGCTGCACACAATGATACCTGCCAAAACCCATCCCCAGGGAACCACAAATCCGGTATTCATCAACAATGCTACCACATTACCCATCAGCACACCACTGATGATACCAGCCACCGCGCCAAACAAGCTGATGATGATGGATTCATATAGAAACTGAGACCTGATTGCTTTGGCCGTTCCACCCAGGGCTTTGGCCAAACCTATCTCCCGGGTTCGCTCACTTACCGCTACGAGCATGATATTCATCAAACCAATCGCCGCCCCTATCAACGTGATAAAGGCAATGCCAATGGTACCAATTTCTATAAAACGGAGGTTCTCCAACAGGGTGGCTGCAATGCTGTCGCTTTTGTTGATGTAGAAATTATCATCATCCGATACACTGAGTTTTCGGATGGGCCTGAAGGTTGCCTTGGACTCTCCAATGGCCAAATCCATCAAGTGTATATCGGGCACCGACACCGCCATACTGAAGGAGGAGGTTTGTCCGGGAAAAACGCGCCGGATATTATTGTAGGAGGTAACAATAATCCTGCTGGTGTTGAAGAATGCACTGGAGCCCTTTTCATCCAACACGCCCACTACCCTGTAGGGTATATGGTTTACATGAATCACCTGTTCGAGCGCCTTGCCGTAATTGTCGGCAAACAGTTTTTCCGCTACGCCCTTGCCTATTAAACAAACTGCTGCGCCCGACTCTACCTCACTTACACTCAAATTTCTTCCATGAAGTAATTTATACCCGTTGAGTTCCAGATAATTCTCATCTCCCCCAAACACATTCACATCCGGATTGGTTTCAGCACGATTCGTTTTTACAATGATGCCGTTCGGACCGGACAATGCGATGGAAACTTTTGCTCCGGGAAAATCAAAGCGCTCCTTAAACAACCTCACCTCTGATAAACTGATGGGAATGCCCAGTGTGGAGGCCCTCACCTTCTGCGCCGAACGGGTCGTTTTCTCGCGTTGTGCCCTGGGAGGCCCTCCCATAAAAACACGCATCTCTCTGAACCTGATGCTGAACGAATTGGCGCCCATGGTAGAGAAACTGGAAGTTAGGCTATTGCTCGCGGCAGATATAGCAGTGATGATGAGGATAAGCGCAAATATGCCCAGCGCAATGATAATAACGGTAATGGCTGCACGCAGTTTGTTGCCTTTAATATATCTCCAGGCTGTAAGAAGGGAATCGCGTTGGGTCATGGGCTAACCGGCACAACCGCACCGGGTTACAAATATAAGTAACTCAGCACAATCAGTAGTATAACCAGTCTAACAGTACATAAGGTTTAACACCCAGCAGAATAATCACCACGGCGGAGATTACCAGCATGGCTTTATATCCGGATGACACACGCAATACTGTAGGCTCCTGATTTTCGGGTTTGAAGAACATCGCCTGTATCACCCTGAAATAGTAATAGGCACTGATGGCTGCAAAAATCACAGCGAAAACAACAAGCCAGAAATGTTTCCCGGTTTCTACTATGGCCGACAGCATCCAGAATTTACTGAGGAATCCCACCGTGAGCGGTATGCCGGTTAACGACAAAAGAAAAACAGCCGCACATACAGCAACTAATGGCTGGGATTTCACCAATCCGTTGAATCCGTCAATAGTATAATCACTCATCCGAATGAGCACTGAAAAAATTCCAATAGTAGCAATGCAGTAACCGGCTGAATATAAAATCAATCCTTCTCTTGCCATATTATTTAGCGCCAGCAGGGCAATCAGCATAAAGCCTGCCTGAGCAATACTGGAATAGGCCAGCATACGTTTTACACTTTGCTGGAAAACCGCAGTAATATTTCCAATAAATAACGTAGCCGCAATCATGATTACAATGAGCACCTGCCACTCGGCATGCACGGCACCAAACGCATTTTCAAATAAACGCACGAAGGAAAAGAATCCTGCAATTTTAACCACCGTGGCCATGAATGAAGTAATCACGGTAGGCGAACCGTCGTACACATCCGGTGTCCAGAAATGAAAGGGCGCTGCCGATACTTTAAAGGCCATGGCTACCAGTAACAAAATCATTCCAATGGTGAGATACAGGGTTAATCCACCAGTACCAATGTTCATATGGGAAAGCGAGAATGAACCGGCAGGATTACCTCCGTACATAAACGCAATACCCATCAGCATAATACCGGTTGAAAAGGAGCCCATCAGAAAATATTTCAACGCGGCTTCATTGCTTTTCAGATTTCTTTTTTCAGCACCTGCCAGTATGAATAATGGGATGGTAATGATTTCTATTCCGAGGAACAACAGCAACAATGTGTTAAAGGTAGCCGCAATTGCCACACCGCACATAATAAAGAAGATCAGCGCAAAATACTCTGCCACGTGCTGTCCTATTTTTTCAAAGTCCCGGCCGTTGAGCAGAAACAGCATACCCGTTGCCGCGAGTGAAACGGCAATAAATACCAGGTTGAAATTTCCGGTACGCAACATTTGATGCGTGTCTATGTTAAACAGCGGAGCGCCGGAATACAATTCCACCGCATTCGCAACAAAGGCTAACAATATTCCCACCAGAGCCATGTATTTGGGCATGGTTTTACTTTGCACAAAGGCGCCGGTAAACATCATCAACACGCCCCAGATGGCTGTAAATACAATCGCGTTCATATCTTCTTTATAAAATTAACTGCTGCCGGTTACATGGTTGTAGCCGACAGGTTGCTAATGAATTCAATAATAGGCTGAGGATACACTCCTGTGGCCAGTACAATCAGTACAATAAGTGACAACACCAGCTTTTCATGTAACTCAATGTCTGATACTTCCGATACCGAAACACTCGCCGCTCCGTAAAATACATTTCGTATCATATTAAGCGTGTACGCGGCTGCCAAAATAATGCCCAGCCCGGCGATTGCGGTCATCCATTTACTGTATTCAAACAATCCGCTGAACATCATAAACTCACCCACAAATGCATTCGTTAATGGCAATGCAATGTTTGCCAACGCTATCACTATCATAAACACGGTGAGTGCCGGTGCCTTGGTGGCCAGTCCGCCCAATTCAGATATTTTTTTGGTGCCGGTTTTTCTCTCAATGATTCCTATGATAATCCAGAGTCCGATGATGTTAATACCATGGTTGAACATCTGCAGGATGGCACCGTTTAAACTCAATTCATTTTTGGCAAATATGGCCGCAGACATCAGTCCGATGTGAGCAATGGATGAAAAAGCCACCAGCTTTTTCAGGTTATCCTGTACCAACGCAATCAGGCTGGCGTAAATTATTCCGAATATACTGAGTGCAATAACGATATCTGCGTATTTGGAGGAAGCCTCCGGCAGTACGGGCAGTAAC
>DPFD01000201.1:0-930 GCA_003534175.1 Chitinophagaceae bacterium | reverse complement strand
TTTCACCATGATACCACTCAACACCATGGTTACCGGGGTAGGCGACTGATCGTAAGCACCCGGTTGCCAGGTATGCAATGGGAAGATGGGCATCTTTACACCAAATGCAGCCAGGAACAACCAGAATAAGCACCCCTGTTCAGCCGCTGATAAATTGGCTGATTGAAACGCGTTGAGCGCAAAACTGTGCATAGCTTGAGTACCATCGTTGAAGATTCTGCCCTGGGTATGGTAATACACATACAATATACCGGTTAACATCAGCAACGAACCCACGAAGGTGTATATGAAAAACTTAAATGTGGTTTGGATTCTTTTTTCACCTCCCCACATACTACAGAGAAAATAAACGGGTATCAGCGCGAGTTCCCAGAAGAAGTAAAACACAAGCGCATCTACGGCNNCCCCATGATACCGGCCTGAGCAAGCAACATCAAACCATAAAAACTATTCGACCTTTCCCGTTTTTCTTTCCAGGAATAAATAAATATGAACAGGAAGCCCAGCGCCGTTAATAACGACAAGAGATGCCCGGTTTTATTCAAATGTAAATGGAAACTGTTTCCCAGATGTTTCAACCAGTAGTNNNGCATAACATAGCCCGGTCAATGAAACTGCCACAACTGCAACAGCCGCCATCAGCGACCATACTTTTATTGCTTGGGCATTTTTCATGAAAAACGCAACCATACCTGCCACCAACGGCAGCCATATCAATAACTCAGGAAATGTAAAATATGTACCTAACATCAAATCTTTTTTACAGGAACAATTGAATAATAAAAAATGCCAGAATACCTAATACCATCAACAGCACATAGGCTCCCACCTGGCCCGACTGTAACCAGCGAAGCTGCCTGCTGCCATAGTGTACCAAACTGCCAATTCCGTTAACGATGCCATCAATACCTTTCAACTCTATCACTTGAT
>DPFD01000105.1:4982-5231 GCA_003534175.1 Chitinophagaceae bacterium | reverse complement strand
AACGGGAAAATAGAGGCTGCAAATCCAAGGAATAAGAAGGGCGGATGTATCACCATCCAGTAGTTCCGCAACAACACATTTAAACCAATGCCGTCTCTGATGAAGTTCAGATAATTGGGTTGATTAAAGATAGGTGCTACCAACTCATTGCGGGTGAGTACAAATAAACCATTTCCAATTCTTACATCAAAAATGTAAATGCCGAGAATCATCAGGAACAGAAAAGCCTGTGCCAGCGACAGAATGCTC
>DPFD01000105.1:0-4956 GCA_003534175.1 Chitinophagaceae bacterium | reverse complement strand
GCATAATGCCCATAGCAGAAAACTTCCTTCCTGTCCTTCCCAGATACAGGCCAGTAAATACTTGGGCTCCAGTTCAATGGAGGCATGTTTGTATACATACAGATATTCAAAGTAATGGTTGGCACAGATGTAGTACACAATGCCAAATACAACCAGGGCACTCAACACCTGAGTACCAAACGCAGCCCTTGCCAGCTTCAGCCATCCCGCAGCACGGTCAGGGGTAGACGCAGTTCGGGTTGCATTAAACCATCCGAGCGTGGCTACCACAGAAGCAATAAAAGCAAGTATTACGAAAAAGTGCCCGAGTTGACCGGGAAGCAGGTGTTCTCCCTCAAAATTCATTACAGCAGTATTGGTTGATTAATATGTAGCCTGTTCTCCAACGGGTACATTCTTTTGTAACTGTTCGTTGTCTTTGTACTTACTCGGACATTTCAACAGTATATCTTTACATTCAAAATGATCCTTGGTCATGGTTCCCTTCATTACCAGCCGTTCGCTTTTTTCCAAATCAGTAGGCTTGTTGTTCCGATACACTACTTTGGTGGTACCGCCCAAACTGTCAATGGCATAAAAGGAAAGATAATTCGGGTTTTTTATCGGGTCGTATTCAACTGGTTTCGATAAATCGAGTTTTGCAATCAGGTGCACAAATTTTCCTTCCTTCTTTTTGGCGGATGCTACCGTGTCGTAAGTGGAAAAATCAACGGAGTACGTGAGCAAACCAATAATCATGGCCGCAATGGCTACTAATATTATGATGCTGGTTTTCTTCATTTTATGATGATTTTGAATGCGATGCAAAGGTATAGCAAATACGCATAGCACTACTTTTGTTAAAGGGATTTTAACAATCACCGGTTCATTATCTTTGCCTTTCACTCAATAATCTTTTTGAATGGCTGATTTAACCGGTTTCGACCCCAACTCCGTAGGAAACCCTAATAACAACATATTTGGACTCCCTTTTACAGAAGAAGAAGCCCGTCTGGTAATTTTACCCGTACCCTGGGAGGTAACCGTGAGCTATAATGCCGGCACAGCCCGTGCCCCGGATCATATTTTTAAGGCCAGTTTGCAGGTTGATTTATACGACCCGGATGCGGTGGATGCCTGGAAACAGGGCTATTTTATGCGTCAGCCGGATCAGAAAATCCTCACTCGCAGTGATTATCTCCGCAAAGAAGCTGAATTGTATATTCATTATATCAGCCAGGGAGATGCTGTGTGTGATAACAAATTCATGATTAAAACCCTGAAAGACATCAACGCCGGCAGTGAGATACTGAATGATTGGGTGTATAACCAAACCATCACGCTGCTGCGTCAGAACAAACTGGTGGCAATACTCGGTGGCGACCACAGCACACCCCTCGGTTTCATGAAGGCCTGCGCCGAACATTTCGGGAGTTTCGGTATTCTGCAAATCGATGCTCATTGCGATTTGCGCAATGCTTACGAAGGGTTTAAATATTCTCACGCATCTGTGATGTATAACGCCCTGGAAGAAATCAGTCAGGTTGAAAAACTGGTGCAGGTAGGAATACGCGATTTTTGTGATGAAGAATTGGATTATATCAGTGAAAGTAACGGAAGGGTGTACACGCTTTTTGACCAACACATTAAGGTGCAGTCTTACGAAGGTGTTACCTGGAAGCAAATGACGGATGCCGTGATTGAACAATTGCCTCAGCAGGTGTATTTGAGCTTTGATATTGACGGACTGGATCCGAAATTATGCCCGCAAACAGGAACACCAGTTGCTGGTGGACTGGAAGTGGAGCAAACACTGTATCTTATCAGGCGGGTGATACAGAGTGGACGGCGCATCATTGGGTTTGATTTAAACGAAGTGGGCGTGAGCCAAAATGAATGGGATGAAAATGTAGGAGCCAGGCTGCTGTATCGTTTGTGCAATTTGCTGGTAGCTTCCAATTCCTGATATGGCGTATACCCTGCATAAAATTCAGAACCGAAAACGCATCACCCTGCTGGATGTTTCTATGGCGGTGTGCGGAGTTATCCTGTTGTTTACTCCGGCACGTATTCCGGGTGCATTGCTCCTGCTTACGGCCATTTTTGGAGTGCTCACCAAGCGGCCTGATGTATTCATCATTGGGGATGACGGTATAACCTGGCGAGCCTTACGGAAAAAGTTTTATCCCTGGAGCTCGGTGAATCAGGTAATCCTGAAAGATGGTATGCTCACCATCGATTTAATGAATAATACCCTCATCCAATCCGAAGTGCAAACCCCTCATCTCACCAGTAGCGAAGCGGATTTTAATCAATATTGCAGGCAAAGAAAAGAAGCAGTGAATCAATAACTAAAGATGCAGCATGTGATGCAGGTTACATTACTTCGGGCACATTTGTTGTATCTTTAAACACATTCTTTCACATCAAAAACCTTATATATGAATAAGATTGGATTGGATGCTAAGAAATCGAAAGCCATTGCAGCATCACTCAACGACCTGTTGGCGAACTATATGGTGTTTTACCAGAATACACGCGGGTTTCACTGGAACATTAAAGGCAACATGTTTTTTGAACTGCACCTGAAGTTTGAAGAACTTTACAATAACCTGCTGCTGAAAATTGATGAGGTGGCAGAACGTATTTTAACTCTGGGAGCAGTTCCGCTGCACACCTTTGATGATTACTCCACAACGGCGCAGATTAAAGCTGCAAAAAATATATCAGATGGTGAGAAAGCTGTAAAACATATTCTCGATGCATTTCAGGTACTGATTACCAAACAGCGAGCTCTTGCTAAACTTACTGCCGATGCGGATGATGAGGGTACCAACGCCTTGGTTACCGATTACCTCAGAGAACAGGAAAAAATGGTGTGGATGTACTCTGCCTTCATCAGCAAGTAAAGTGTAGAAGGATGATGCAGCGTGCTGATTTTATCATCGTAGGTCAGGGCATTGCGGGAACCCTGCTCGCTGATGCGTTGCTCAAAAGAAATAAATCAGTTGTTATTGCAGATGGAAGACCTGTTACACCTGCTGCCAGTGAACAGGCGGGGGGATTGTTGCATGCCGGCGCCGGAAAAGACCTTGCTCCGGATCCTTTTTTCAAACAATGTCTGGATCTGGCAATCCCGCTGTATCAGTCGCTGGAAGATCACTATCAGATTGAATGCATCACCCCAAAACCTTTATTGATATTTAAGGATGTACCCAATCTTAAGGAGGTTGACAGGCAGCATCATGTCTGGTTGAACAGCCATTTTCATTTTACCGACTCACCTAAAATACTTCAGCCTGCGTATCAGTTGAACGTAGTTTCTTTTTTAGCTGCTGCCAGACGATTTTTTAAAACACATCAATTATTGTTGGAAGAAGTGTTCGATTCAGATAAACTGCTGGTACACTCCGATGGAGTTGTGTATTCAAATGTTGAAGCCAAGACAGTTGTGTTTTGTGATGGAACAACATCTATGCATTCACGTTATTTTAAGAATCTTCCCTTTATCAAAAACAGGGGCGACGTGTTGTATTTGCATATCCGGGATCTGTCTCCACAGTTTGTATATGAGCAATCAGTGCGACTGGCACATCGTGAACAACAGCACTGGTGGTGTGGTTCCAATCATCAGTGGGATTATAACGATTTGAACCCTGATGTGCTATGGCGTGATAACGTGCTGCAACAACTAACCTCCTGGCTGAAGATTCCATTTGAAGTAATTCAGCATACGGTCGCGGAACGCCCCACCACGGCAGGCCAATTCCCGCTGGCAGGGATGCATCCCGGAGAAAGGAGGGTGGGGATATTAAACGGACTGGGTACACGGGGTTTAACCCTGGCACCGTGGTATGCCACACATTTTGCTGCCATGTTGTGCGGAGAAATCAGTCAGATTCCCGGATACAACTACGCCCGTTTTAGTAAATGGCTGAACGGATAAAAATTCCAATAGGTTTACTCAACCCGTGTAATCTTGATGATATTCGTAGGCAGGTGCATCTTCACCGGAGTGCTGCCGGTGCTCACCACAACATCGCCGGAATGCAGGAATCCCCGTAATTTGAGAATATCTATCTGATCAAAAATAATGTCATCCAAACTCACCTCTTCTCCATAGTAAAAAGCACGTACACCCCAGCTCAAACTCAGTTGGTTGATCAGGCTTTTCTCTTTACTGAATACATACAACGGGCATTTGGGGCGGAAGCTGCTCAGCATGAATCCGGTATATCCGCTCTGGGTCATGCCTATTAACGCATTGGCATGAGCATCTTTAGCCAGTTTACACGCACTGTAACAAACGGCATCACTCAAAAAAGAAGGAGAGTGGGGTTGTGGGGTGAGTGTGTCTTCACGGTTATAATCGTACAAGGTTTTTTCTGCTTCGAGTATAATCTTACTCATCGTCTCCACTACCAGTTGCGGATAGGCGCCGGTGGCAGTTTCTCCGCTCAGCATCACGGCATCTGCACCTTCCAGCACGGCGTTGGCCACATCACTCACCTCACTCCGGTTAGGCTTGGTTCGCTCAATCATGCTTTCCATCATCTGGGTAGCCACAATCACCGGCTTGGCACGATGCATACATTTCCGGATAATGTCTTTCTGCAATACCGGTACCTGTTCAATCGGTAGCTCCACGCCCATATCTCCACGGGCTACCATCACACCGTCGCTTTCAATAACGATGTCGCGCAGGTTGCGCAGAGCTTCCGGCATTTCAATTTTGGCAATGACTTTAATTTTCGATTCCTGTTCTTTCAATAACTGTTTCAGGTGTTTAATGTCTTCTACTTTTCTTACAAATGAAAGTGCCAGCCAGTCTATTTGTTGCTCAATACAAAATTGTATGTCCGCTATATCTTTTTCCGTGAGCGAGGGCATAGTGAGTTCACTGTCGGGGAGGTTCACGCCTTTTTTGGGTAATAGGGTGCCGCCCAGCATTACTTCCACGCGAATATCTGTATCGTT
>DPFD01000233.1:1047-2962 GCA_003534175.1 Chitinophagaceae bacterium | reverse complement strand
ATAACCTACAAGTAACACATATGCCAGGGCCTTTATTGGAAGAAACGCAACTTGCCCCATGTTCAACGAAGTTGAATTTGGGGTTATTACCCGTTCGGCTTGACCATGGCGGGGATATCATCTAAGGCTTTAAATGGTGCGGCTGCAAACAAAGCCAAGTACAACGGAAAAGAAGAGCAACGAGAAGAATTCGATGATGGTTCAGGTTTAGAATGGACGGATTACGGTGCAAGGATGTATGATAATCAGATTGGGAGATGGTATGGTGTAGATGCGCTTTCTGAGAAGCATTTTCAATTAACCCCGTTTCATTACACAGCTAATAACCCTATTAACGCCTATGATCCCGATGGCAACGATTTTCGATTAGTTATCGATAACGAAAAAGGTACAATAACTATTGAAGCAATGTTTTATGCAAGACATGAAGGAAATAGTGAAGAAATGGAAGTAATAAATAATATTATTGAGTTTTGGAATTCTCAGAGTGGAAAATTCAAATGGAAGATAGGAAAAGGTGATGATGCAATTGAGTACACTATAAATTTTAATTTATTTGTTGATAAAGATGTTACGTACAATGAATCTGGAGCACCCACTAATGGAAATGCGGCACCAGCTAATATGGTAATAGTCCAAAGTGATAAAGAGTTTAATAAAACTCGTGAAATGATGAATTCAGATGACTTAGATGCTGTTGCGTATCTCAATCATATTTATGTACCTAAAAGTTCTGTAAAAAACAAGAAAATTGCTAGCCGTGAAGGTGGTCATATTTTGGGCATGACACATTTTGGAGAGGATGTTATGAGTAAGTTTACTGAAAATATTAATACCAAGATTAATAAGTATAATATTCTTGATGCATTTGGACGAGCAGGTTATGGGCAATATTCAGAAATGCAATTTTCAAAGGATCCTTATGGTAGAAATTTTGATAATAAAACTTATGGAATAACACCTTCAAATTTTAAAAAAGGGAGAGTGGTAAAAAGAAAAAAATAAATTGATATGAAACATGTTTTTTTTATAGTAATTTTGTTTTTGACAAAATTTACATTTTGCCAAGACAAAAATTTTTTGTTTTTCCATTTGGTCGACAAAATTGATAAAAAGCCAATCGGTTTCGCATCTGTACATCTTTCTGACTCATCAACAAAAACTCTCACTACCAATACTTCAGATAGCCTTGGGTTGGTTTATATTAATCTGAATTGGATAAAAGGAGATAGTGCTAATTTGTTTTTAAGAGTTGCCGCCGATACAATAACTTCATTTCGTGTTTATAAGAATAGAGTATATAATTATACTATGTATTTTGAAGTTGATTTGAACTGTATTAGTTGGAGATACAAGCAGGCTGAAATTGAAAGCCGTAAAAGAAAGAAGAGGAATTAGTATAGTGCAATTCTAATCTATTTCAAATAGTGGCAAGGTTTAGAATTTACTTAATATAGTACCGCCCGGTTATCCTACATCAGATACTTTCACCAATCCCAATGATAAAGTTGCAAAGGTAAAACCCTCTCCGGGAGGGGGCTTAGGCCCATCCATTACCTTAAAAGTAATGGCCGGAGATAAGTTCAATATACATGTAAGCAGTTGGTACAAAACCAACAGCGTTTCTCCTGATAATCCTGTAAATATTGTAAATGATTTAATTTCATCTATTACCACGGGAGTATCAGCACAGTTACCAGGAATGCACGGCGGTGTAACAGCTATAGACTTGCAGAATACAGGGATATTCACCACATCGGTGACGGAGTTTGTAAACAACCATCAGACACCTGATCCTAACCGCCCCCAAGCTTATCTGAACTGGATTTTATTTGATAGCTTGTCCCGATAGCGAAGCGTATCGGGAAGCAGTTCAAGTATGTTGGAAGCTCAAGTGGTGCACAACAGGTACCGG
>DPFD01000233.1:0-938 GCA_003534175.1 Chitinophagaceae bacterium | reverse complement strand
CTACAAGTAACACATACACCAGGTTTTTTATTGGAAGAAACGCATTATTATCCGTTTGGATTGACAATGGCGGGGATATCTTCTAAGGCTGCAGGTATTACTCCTAATAAAGAGAAAACATTCCAGGATCAAAGGTTTGATGATGACTTAGGATTAAACTGGGTACAGTTTAAATGGAGAAATCATGATCCGCAGATTGGGAGGTTTATTGAAATAGATCCATTATCAAATGATTATGTATATAACAGCACATATGCTTTCAGTGAAAATCAGGTAANNCCGGACATGTTGAATTGGAAGGATTAGAAAAAGTAAGTATAAATAACTTGTTAACAATCAATTCTTCACCCATGCATCACAAAAAAGATTTGTCAACTGTGAATCTATCTCTATCTGCGGTACTTCAAGGTTCAAACAAAACAGAAATTTCTGTCGGAGACAATTCCAATGCTGTAAAAGATTTTTTAGGGACATTTAATTCAACAATAAGCGAAGGAAATCGAATTCATGCAGTTTCACAGATTAATACTCAGGTAACTCCAACTATCATTGAAAATGACGCTGGACAAATTTTAGCAATAACTACAACAACTACAAGTACAACAGTGAATTTAGAACAAACTAAAATTACTAGTATAAATACAACAACTACTTCAGTTACATCTTATAGCCCAATAGTAAATATAGATAAAGCAGGAAATTCTATTGCAGTATCGGCAACTGAAGGTTTTAGCGGAAAACCGATTTCTAAAATCAATCAGTTTAAATTATCTGATACGCCTTCAGAAAATCTGAAACTTTTGTCTCCGGAATTACAAAAAGCAACACAGCAAGCAATCCTTAGTAATGCGGCAAATGCAGCAGCCCAGGAGAAGACATTATCGGAGTCATTAGATAATCTACAAAAATTATGATAAAAAATCATTGTTGTCCGACAA
>DPFD01000273.1:564-4550 GCA_003534175.1 Chitinophagaceae bacterium | reverse complement strand
ACCGGGTATATGGCTGCGGATTGCCTCTGTAATTTCTTTGGGAGAAAAGCTTAAAGCCGACAAGTTATAGGATGTACGCACACTGATTCGTGTCGCATCCGCCTCCATCAACTCAATGGTGGCGCGGATCGCATCAGGCATATACATCATAGGCAGGTAAGTATCTTCCCGCAAAAAACAGGTGTACTTCCCTTCTTCCCTGGCTTCATGAAATATCTCTACCGCATAATCAGTGGTACCTCCACCCGGTGCCGATTTGTAACTGATAAGCCCCGGATAGCGCAAACTGCGTACATCAATCCCGTAGCGCTGATGATAATAATTGCACCAGAACTCACCGGCATATTTACTGATTCCGTAAACAGTAGTGGGCTCAATGATGGTTTGCTGAGGACACAACGTTTTCGGAGAGGTGGGCCCGAATACCGCTATACTACTGGGCCAGTACACTTTGTGCAATTGTTCTTCCTTGGCGATGTCCAGCACATTCAGCAAACTTTGCATGTTTAAATGCCAGGCCAGTGCAGGGTTTTTCTCCCCGGTAGCAGACAAGATCGCAGCCAGTAAATAAATCTGTGTAATACCCTGACGGATCACCTGTACATGCAGCATCTCCTTATTCATTACATCAATGCTTACATACGGACCGGTACCCTTTAATAAAGGATTTTCTTCCCGCAAATCAGAGGCCACCACCTGCTCCTCGCCATACATCTTTCTTAACGCCAACGTTAACTCCACCCCTATTTGCCCGCACGCCCCAATCACTAATATTTTTTCCTTTACCATTGTTTATAGGTTTAAAACACAAAAGTAAAACAATGGCTCTGATGAAATGTGTAATTTTGCAGCATGCAACAACTTCATCCCGAATTATTTAAAAACCAAACCGTTCATCCCCATCAATTCACCCTAATTGCCGGGCCATGTGTAGTGGAAAATGATACCATGGTATTGGAAATAGCTGAACAGGTAGCGGCTATCTGTAACCGACTGCAGATACCCTACATCTTTAAAGCCTCCTACCGAAAAGCGAACCGCACCAGCGCTTCCTCCTTTACCGGTATCGGTGATGAAAAAGCTCTCAGCCTGATTGCCGATGTAAAAAAGCAGTTAGGCCTGCCCGTTACTACTGATATACACGCCGCACCTGAGGCCGCACTGGCAGCTCAGTACGTAGACATACTCCAGATCCCCGCATTTCTCTGCCGTCAAACCGATTTACTGAATGCCGCTGCAGCTACCGGTAAAATTGTGAATGTGAAAAAAGGACAATTCCTCAGTGGTCCATCGATGAAATTTGCAGTCGACAAAATCCGTGCAGCCGGAAACCCAAAGGTATGGCTCACCGAAAGAGGCAATACTTTCGGATACACTGACCTGGTAGTGGATTACAGAAACATTCCCTGGATGATGGAACACCAGGTTCCGGTGATAATGGATTGTACCCACTCCCTGCAACAACCCAATCAAACCTCAGGCGTAACCGGTGGTAACCCGCAACTGATAGAAACCATCGCCAAAGCTGCCATTGCAACGGGTGCAGACGGACTCTTCATTGAAACCCACCCCAACCCATCCGTGGCTAAAAGTGACGGCGCCAACATGCTGCCCCTCGATAAACTGGAACAACTGCTCGAGAAATTAGTGCGTGTACGCGAAGCCGTTATATAACGTTTCTTATCATATAAAAGCCAAGTGATTTATGTCGATGTTTTCAGGCAGCTCCTGCAATCTTTAGATGCGAAGATGAGTGGCTATCCTGTACTTCCGTTTTTAAACTAGATGTTCAAATGGTTATGGAAACAGGCTGTGCTGCTACTGTCTGAATAACTGCATTTTTATACTGATAACTGATCTTCGATAATTTAAAAAAATGATTTGCAATTAGATGGATTTATGCAATTCAAGCCTTTACCTTGAAATTATACCCCGGCTAGTTAATAAGGAATGGTTTGCCTGGTGAGTGTAAACATTTATAGACGAATGTAAATGTTTGAAAACAGGTAGAGTGGATTGAAACGAATAAATTGCGCATGGGTGGGCACGAAGTGACGCCTCATAAAAAGGGTTGAACAGCAGTTTATCAATGCCGTACTCCTGATAAATGCTTTTTATTCTACGAAAATTGAAGATTACAAATACCTGAGCGGATTTCTGCGGGCATTCAACATATAACGTTTAATATTCATCCAAAACGCCAGAAAAAGGTAAAATATCAATGGCGACCCCATGGTGATGAAAGAAATGTAGATAAAGTATTTGCGAATGGTGGTGGTGGCAATGCCTATCCGCTCACCAATGGCTGTACAAACACCAAATACGTGCCACTCAATAAAATCTTTAAATCTGTTCATGGGTAATCGTAACGAGAATTGCAGTTTAAAATTAGTGTTTTTTTTCAATCATACATACTATGAAATGATTAATTTTGCATCCTGAATTAAAAGGGCGAAGAAACCCAATCTCAATTCACTTAATAAATTCCCGCTATGGCATTCGATATCAACATGATCCGCAAAGTGTATGAACAACTTCCTGCACGCATAGAAGCCGCACGTAAGGCTGTAGGTAAACCCCTGACACTGACTGAAAAAATATTATATACCCACTTATGGGAAGGTAATGCCGGGCAGGCGTATGAGCGTGGAAAATCGTATGTTGACTTTGCGCCGGATCGTGTGGCTATGCAGGATGCTACTGCTCAAATGGCGTTACTGCAATTCATGCAGTCTGGCCGTACCAAGGTAGCCGTTCCGAGCACCGTACATTGTGATCACCTGATTGAAGCTAGAGACAACAGCAAGGCTGACCTGGCACGTGCCATCAGCGAAAGCAGTGAGGTGTACGATTTCCTGGCCTCTGTGTCAGACAAATACGGTATCGGATTCTGGAAGCCCGGAGCCGGTATCATCCATCAGGTGGTACTGGAAAATTATGCGTTTCCTGGTGGTATGATG
The DNA here is from genome assembly GCA_003534175.1 of Chitinophagaceae bacterium. GTDB lineage: Bacteria > Bacteroidota > Bacteroidia > Chitinophagales > Chitinophagaceae > Ferruginibacter. Next base: position 1,590 of record DPFD01000273.1, on the reverse strand, counting down.
ATTGGAACCGACAGCCATACCGTGAATGCAGGAGGATTGGGAATGATTGCCATTGGTGTAGGCGGTGCAGATGCCTGCGATGTAATGGCCGGTTTACCCTGGGAATTGAAAATGCCTAAACTCATCGGTGTTAAACTCACCGGTAAACTGAGTGGATGGGCTGCCCCTAAGGATGTCATTTTAAAAGTTGCCGGTATCCTCACCGTAATNNAAAGGCGGAACCGGAGCTGTAGTAGAATATTTTGGTGAAGGCGCTCTCAATATGAGCTGCACCGGTAAAGGCACCATCTGTAACATGGGCGCAGAAATTGGTGCTACTACCTCTACCTTTGGTTACGATGACAGCATGAGCCGCTACCTGAAAGCTACAGGACGTGCCGAAGTGGCTGAAATGGCCGATGCCGTTAAAGCTCATTTAACCGGCGATCCTGAAGTGTATGCGAACCCTGAAAAGTATTTCGATCAGGTGATTGAAATTAACCTGAGTGAGTTGGAACCTCATTTGAACGGACCATTCACTCCGGATCTGGCAACTCCACTGTCTAAAATGAAAGCCGCTGCCGAAGCCAACCAATGGCCCATGAAAATTGAAGTAGGTCTGATTGGAAGTTGCACCAACTCTTCTTACGAAGACATCAGCCGTGCACACAGCCTCGCCAAACAGGTATTGGAAAAAGACCTCGACGTACAGGCTAAGTTTACCATCACTCCAGGCTCTGAACAAGTTCGCTATACCATTGAAAGAGATGGCTTCCTCGATACGTTTGACAAAATTGGTGCTACCGTTTTTGCCAACGCCTGCGGCCCCTGCATTGGAATGTGGGCACGCCTCGGAGCTGAAAAACAGGAGAAAAACACCATCGTTCACAGCTTCAACAGAAACTTTGCTAAGCGTGCAGATGGCAACCCGAACACCTTCGCATTTGTAGGCTCCCCGGAAATTGTTACTGCCATGGCCATTGCAGGTTCATTGAGTTTTAACCCGATGACCGATACCCTTACCAACCGGAAAGGTGAACAGGTAAA
>DPFD01000273.1:0-521 GCA_003534175.1 Chitinophagaceae bacterium | reverse complement strand
GAAGATCCCGGATATCAGGCACCGGCAGAAGACGGCTCATCGGTTCAGGTGAAGGTAGATCCCAACAGCGATCGCCTGCAACTGCTCGAACCATTCCAGGCCTGGGAAGGTACCGACCTCAAAGGCATGAAACTGCTGATTAAAGCCAAAGGAAAATGTACCACCGACCATATCTCTATGGCCGGTCCCTGGTTGAAATACCGTGGCCACCTCGATAACATCAGCAACAACATGCTGATTGGTGCCGTGAATTATTTCAACGATAAAACCGACAGCGTAAAAAATCAACTTACCGGAGCATACGGGCCTGTTCCCGCCACCCAACGCGATTATAAAGCAAATGGCATCAACACCCTGGTGGTAGGTGATGAGAATTATGGTGAAGGTTCTTCCCGCGAACACGCTGCTATGGAACCCAGGCATCTGGGTGTAAGAGCGGTACTCGTGAAATCTTTCGCGCGTATCCATGAAACCAACCTGAAAAAACAAGGTATGCTGGCGTTAACTTTTGCTCAGAAAGA
>DPFD01000038.1:2946-5634 GCA_003534175.1 Chitinophagaceae bacterium | reverse complement strand
GCGTGGAGAGTTCATATAAGAATATCATCCATCCTTTAATCACCAGATTAGGTACGCTGTGGACACTCAACGAAATTTCTGCATCTGAAGAACATTTCGTTACCAATTTAATACGGCAAAAATTAATTACCGCCATTGACGGATTGCCATTGTCTGATTCACAATCAGATTCCTGGCTGTTGTTTCTTCCTGAAGATGAATGGCATGATCTCGGATTGTTGTTTGCACATTACATTATCCGAAAAGGAGGCTATCGTTCCGTGTTCTTAGGAGCCAATGTACCGGTAGAAGCCTTGCAGCTTGCTATTGAAAGATTGAAGCCTGAATATCTGCTGTGTTTCAAAGTGGCGAGCATGAGCATCAATGAATTCCCACAGTATATACAGGAAGCAGAACGGGTGTTTACAGGAAAGCATATTTATGTTTCCGGAGGAGGTACGGCCTGGTCTGCGTTGAAAGGCCTTCGCAATGTAACCTGGCTAACCAGCCCCGATGCACTGATAAAAATTTTTGAACCTCAAACCGTTAAGAAATAATGGCCAGAATAGCAGTGATAGGAGCCGGATTCTCTGGTATCAGCGCAGCAGCTTATTTATCTGCTGAAGGCCACGAAGTGCACGTGTTCGAAAAGCACGATCGCGCCGGAGGAAGGGCAAGGAGTTTCCAGACAAAAGAAGGCTTCCTCTTTGATATGGGCCCGAGTTGGTATTGGATGCCGGATGTGTTCGAAAAGTTTTTTAATGATTTCGGATATGCAGTAAAAGACCTGTACGATTTGAAAAAACTCGATCCTGCTTTTGATATAGTGTATGGGAAAGAGGACATCCTTTCAATCCCTGATGATTACAACGCCCTGGCCGAAATGTTTGAATCCATTGAACCGGGAAGCGCNNATGGAAGAAGCCCGATATAAATATGAAACCGGAATGGAGGAACTGGTGTATATGCCCGGACTATCCATTGCGGAATTTGCCAACACACGCTTATTGAAAGGAGTTTTCAGGTTGCAGGTTTTTTCGTCTTTCAGTAAACATGTCAGAAAATATTTTAAACATCCCAAACTGATTGCCTTAATGGAGTTTCCGGTGCTGTTTCTCGGAGCAATGCCCGCAGATACTCCGGCATTGTACAGTTTGATGAATTACGCCGGCTTAAAATTAGGTACCTGGTATCCCATGGGCGGATTCAGTAAAATTATTGAGGGCATGCAAATGATTGCCACCTCACTGGGAGCTACTTTTCACTTCAATGCAGGGGTGGAAAAAATTATCAGCAATGCCAACAAAGCCACCGGCGTGAAAGTGAATGGGACGGTACACACATTTGACGGCATAGTGGCAGCGGCCGATTATCATCACGTAGAAAATGTTTTGCTGAATAGTGAGTCCAGAAACTACGCTGAATCTTACTGGGATAAAAAAGTATTCGCACCTTCTTCATTGATTTTTTATATCGGCTTGAACAAAAAACTCAATCGCCTAAAACATCACACACTCTTTTTTGATGAGTCGTTGGATGATCATGCTGTTGAAATTTATAAGAATCCTCAATGGCCTGAAAAGCCATTGTTCTATGTGTGTTGTCCTTCAAAAACCGACCCGCAGGTGGCACCCGAAGGATGCGAAAATATATTTGTGCTGATGCCTATTGCAGCAGGCATTCATGATGAAGCTACCATTCGCGAACAGTATTTTGATTTACTGATGAAACGCCTTGAAAGCTATGTGGGCGAATCGGTAAAAGAACATATCATCTACAAGAAAAGTTATTGTGTAAACGATTTTGTGCAGGATTATAATGCTTACAAAGGAAATGCCTACGGCCTCGCCAATACGCTGTGGCAAACCGCACTCTGGAAACCCAAGATCAGGAATAAACATTTGAAAAATGTTTTCTATGCCGGACAGCTAACTGTGCCTGGTCCGGGTGTGCCTCCCTCCCTGATTTCAGGAAATATTGCAGCCCGTCAATTGGATTACCATCTTAAAAAGTTTCACCATGAAAGCATTGTATGATCAACTTTCCGACGATGTGAGCAAACTCACTACCCGTTCCTACAGCACCAGTTTTTCACTGGGCATACTCGCATTGAGTAAACGGCATCGTAAAGATATTTATGCCATTTATGGTTTTGTGCGACTTGCCGATGAAATTGTAGACAGCTTCGCCGGTTACAATCAGGAGTACCTGCTCAATAAGTTTAAAACCGAAACGTACGAAGCACTGGAAAACAGAATTTCACTCAACCCCATCCTGAACGCATTTCAACATTGCGTACATGCGTATGGTGTAGACCGAAAGCTGATTGATACATTCCTCGACAGCATGGAGATGGATCTTTCAAAAATTCAGTACAACCGCGAGAAATACGAACAATATATTCTGGGTTCCGCTGAAGTGGTAGGACTGATGTGTTTGTGTGTGTTTACCAGTGGAGATATGCAGATGTATGAACANNACTGAAGCCCTATGCGATGAAACTGGGGGCGGCATTTCAAAAAGTGAATTTCTTAAGAGACATCCGGGATGATTATCACGGATTGGGCAGGGTGTATTTCCCTAATGTAGATATGAATGTGTTCACCAGCGATGTGAAAAAAGAAATTGAACTGGAAATTGAAAAAGATTTTCAGGAAGCATTGGTCGGTATCAAAAAACTACCGGCCGGCTCCAAGGGTGGCGTATACC
>DPFD01000038.1:0-2902 GCA_003534175.1 Chitinophagaceae bacterium | reverse complement strand
CGGATTTTGAATGAACGAATTCGTATACCGAATCCTCAGAAAATTGGTCTCATGCTGAATAGCATGGTACAGCATAAATTGAACTGGATATGAAGCTTGCCTTTATGCTGGGGATGGGGTTGTTATTATGCTTACCGTTTACGGCGCAATCTCAAACTCTGAGCGAAGTACGCGCAGGATACAGAGCCGCCGCGGAAAGTGAAGCTGCCTGCAGGCAATTGATAGGCAAACTGAGTTCATTGGATACTGCCGGTTATCCCGTGCATGCCGGATACCGTGCTGCAGCTATTATGATGATGGCAAAACATGACGGTGGGCCTGCCCGTAAGTTCAGCTACTTTGAAAAAGGAAAAAAGCTGATGGAAAAAATGATACAGCAAAATCCTGAATCCATTGAACTGAGATACCTGCGATATGCTGTTCAGTTAAACCTGCCGGGCTTCCTGGGATACAAAAGGCAAATGAAAGGCGATCGCGTTTTTTTGAATAAGTATTTGCCGGATTTAAAAGATGCTGAATTAAAGAAAATGATTGAAGACATTTTATCGCAATAATGTATGAATGAAGAGATGTTGATATTGGTGAATGAAAAGGATGAGCCCATTGGGAGCATGCCTAAAACTGAAGTACACCTGAAAGGGGTGCTGCACCGGGCGTTTTCCGTTTTTCTGTTCAATTCCCGTGGTGAAATGTTATTGCAACAACGTGCCTTGCACAAATACCATTCAGCCGGTTTATGGAGTAATACCTGTTGCAGTCATCCGCGGGTGGATGAAACAGTTGAACAGGCAGTGAAACGAAGATTGGTTGAAGAAATGGGACTTACTGCTGATGTTCAGTTCTTGTATACATTTAAATATAAGGCCACACTGGAAAACGGATACACTGAGCATGAACTGGACCATGTGTATTACGGCGTTTGCGATGCCATTCCCTTATTGAACCAGGATGAAGTGAAAGATTGGCGATATGTATCATTGGATGCCGTAAAAATTGAGATGCAACAGCATCCTGAAAAATTTACCGCATGGTTTAAAATTTGCTTTCCTGAAATGGAGAGCAGATTAAAACATCTGGTAACCGGAACAGCAGGCTAAACAGAACAGTTAACTTTTCAATAATACGGCTGCAAAAAAGGTTCAGTAACTTTGTGGGCGTGTGTTTGAAGCGGAATCTATAATCAAAAGATAGAAATTTAAAATCATGAATCACTATATCATAAATGCACTGGCACTGATAGGTTCTTTTGTTGCCATGGAATTTGTTGCATGGTTTGCACATAAGTATATCATGCATGGCTTGCTATGGGTGTTGCACAAAGATCATCATAAGAAAGAATCTAAAGGTTTTTTTGAGCACAACGATTTTTTCTTTCTGATTTTCGCCATTCCCGGTATCATTTGCCTGTTCTTTGGAATGCAGGCCGGATATAATTTCCTTTTTTGGATTGGACTGGGCATCACCTTGTACGGCACCTGTTATTTTCTGGTGCACGATATTTTTATCCACCAGCGTTTTAAGTGGCTCAGAAAAACGGATAATATTTATTTCAGGGCTATTCGCAGGGCACATAAAGTACACCACAAACACATTGGAAAAGAACATGGTGAATGTTTCGGCATGTTGTGGGTTCCCATGAAATATTTCAGGGAAGCAAAAAATAATCTACCCTCATGAAATGGTTGTATCTGCTGGTAAATTTTTTTACCATCCTTATTCCTTTTATTTATTCCTTTCATCCCAGGTTGAAATTCCATAAAACCTGGCGTGCATTTTTTCCGGCAATGTTCACCGTAGGGTTATTCTTTGTACTGTGGGATGCGCTGTTTACTTCCATGGGCGTGTGGGGATTTAATGAACGGTACATTACCGGCGTGCAGTTCATGTGGTTGCCGGTAGAGGAGGTGTTGTTTTTTGTATGCATACCTTATGCCTGCGTGTTTACCTATCATTGCCTTACCCTGTTCATGGGGAAGAACAATAAAATGGAGAATAAGTCGGTGCAAAAATGGATCAGTATTGTTCTTATGGTGTTGATGAGCATCGGAGCGGTTATGTATGCCGACCGCTGGTACACTGTAACCACGTTTGCTTTACTGGCAGTGGTGGTTTTCTACCTGCAATTTGTGGAAAGGGTGAAGTGGTTGAATGCGTTTTATTTAATTTATGCCATATTGCTCATTCCATTCTTTATTGTAAATGGCGTACTCACGGGAACCGGGATTGAAGAGGAAGTAGTTTGGTACAACGGGGCGGAGCATATGGGTTATCGTATCGGTACCATACCGGTAGAAGATGTTTTCTACGGAATGGCACTCATCCTGATGAATGTAGCACTCTACCGCTACCTGCTCAAAAAACAAACCCGCGCTACAGAAATAAAACTCGAGAAGCATGAGCGAATCAGTGTTGCCTGAGGTAACAATATGTTGGTTGCGGCGCGATTTACGTTTAGAGGATCATGCAGCATTATACCATGCTTTATTGTCTGATAATAAGGTATTGCCCGTTTTTATATTCGACCCCCATATTTTAAATCAACTGCCCTCCCGGGCCGACCGGAGGGTTACGTTTATCCACAACACCCTGTACAACCTACAGGCAGAACTGCAACACCGGGGATCTGCCCTTCATGTTTTGTACCAAACACCTGTAGAGGCTTTTAAGGAATTACAAATGGTTTACCGTATTAAATCGGTGTACACGAACCATGATTATGAACCGTATGCATTGGAGCGCGACCAGCAGGTGGCCCAATTCCTGCGATCACAAAATATTCCTTTCCATACGTTTAAAGATCAGGTGATTTTTGAAAAGGATGAGGTGTTGAAACCGGACGGCAAACCATACACGGTTTTCACGCCTTATTCAAAGATGTGGAAGGCGCGATATCAGCAACATC
>DPFD01000236.1:1839-4924 GCA_003534175.1 Chitinophagaceae bacterium | reverse complement strand
TTCATCTTGAAAAACTGCTGCAACACCCACAAAGCAATACTCTTTAAACATTTTGCCTGTGAAACAGATGACACTGAATCAGTAAACACCTGATGCACTCATCATTACAGGTATACATCCCCGTTATTTCAATGGTTGTGCATGTACATCAACCATTAAGGNNAGATATACAGCAAAAATCACCAGCAGTACCACTCCCTGTAATACATTGGTTTTACCCGAGCCGAATGAGATAATGATGGTTAATAAAGAAAGCATCAGCAACACAATAGACTTCATATCAATCCCCAGCGTAACCCCTAAATCAGTGGTAGCTGCCACGATAGCCACGGCAGGAATGGTTAATCCGATACTCGCCAGCGCCGAGCCTAATGCCAGGTTCAGACTAGTTTGCAATCTGTTTTTTCGGGCTGCTTTGTATGCGGCAATCCCTTCGGGGAGCAGAATTACAAAGGCCACAATAATACCTACTATTGATTTAGGAGCACCGAACTCAACCACTCCTTTTTCGATAGTTGGCGCGAGGGTTTTGGCAATCAACACTACAGCCACTAAACAAACCAGCAACAAGGCCAAACTTAGGAAAGTCTCAAATAACGTTGGTGGTTCTGCATGAGATTCTTCCGAACCATTATCTACTTCAGGCAAAAAATAATCACGATGCCGGCCGGTTTGTATAAAAACAAATGCGCCATAAATTACCAGTGATACCGCTGCGATAAAAATCAGCTGGCTCAGGCTGTATGTTGGTCCGGGAATGGATGTGGTAAAATTGGGCAATACCAAGGTTAAAATAGAGATGGCCGTTAAGGTAACCAGGGCAGCACTCACGCCGAATTCACCGAAAGCCTGTTCTTTAAACTTAAAACCGCCCACGAGTAAACAGATACCGATGATACCGGTAAGGATAATCATAATAGCGGCAAATACAGTATCTCGCGCTAATGTAGAAGTTTCAGGACCACCGGCAAGCATTAAAGAAACAATCAGTGAAACTTCAATGATGGTGATAGCCACTGCAAGCACCAGTGTGCCAAAGGGTTCCCCAACCTTATGGGCCACCACTTCGGCGTGGTGAACAGCAGACATTACCACTCCTATGAGTCCAAACGCAAGTAAAAACGCATATAACTGGGAGGTTTCAGAAGATTTCAATAAGTACAACAACCATGCTGCGGCGGGCATAAACTTGGTCCAGTGTGGAATCAGCGACTTTAACTTCATCCGTAAAAATAAGGATTTTGAGTTAGCCCATGAGGGATTGTATACATTCAGTGAAGCATATTTTCATTCATTTCACATATAAAAAAAAATCTCTGCTGTGGTGTACAGCAGAGATTTAAAATGTCAAGAGGTTTTATTACAACCTGATCAGTTTTTTAACTACCCGGTTGTTACCCTGAATAATTTCTACCATGTACATCCCGGGTTTAAGATCATCACCGAAGCTTTTCATCGCATCCGGCATCATCTGAAACTGTTTCATCTGACGGCCATGCATATCCAGCAGTCGAACCCACACCATCTTCATATCGTTGCCTTTCAATTGCATACGTACGTTACCGTTAGTTGGGTTAGGGAACAACTGCACATCCAGTTTGCCATTAGAAACAAATGGTGCAGGAGGTGGTGGCGCCGGTGGACCACACTGTTCAAGTTTTATTTTCAGCACCCTGGTAGAGCTGCTGCCACAATTGTTGGTAGCCGTTACCGTTACTGTACCCGCAATGGCTACACTAGGATAAGACACTGATATACTTGCAGTACCTTGTCCGCTTAATATTACCGCACCTGCCGGAACAGTCCAAAGCATGTAACTGGCATTCGAAGGAATAGACGTTACTGAGTAAGTGAAAATTCTATCAGGGCAGAATCCAGTTTGTACAAAATCTATTTCACCTGGTGCGCCCGGATTGAGGCTGCTTAAACGCAACACGCGAGGTGCGCTGGAACCACAACCATTCTGTGCAGTTACAGAAATACTTGACCCGGAATAATTGGCCGGATACAGGAAGGAAATGGTGGGTGTTCCCTGTCCGGTTACATTGATAGCTCCTACAGGAATATCCCATTGGTAATTGGTAACACTGGATTGAGGTTGAACGCTGTAAACTGCAGGCGATGCATCCGGACCTATATGCTGACAAATGTTTGTTGGGCCGGAAATTAATCCTGGCTGGCTTGGTAAAACAGCCGACATGGTGATGGATCGAATTCCACTCACTCCACAGTTATTCACTGCCTGAACAGTAATGGCACTGGTTGTAAATGTGTTGTTGAACGAAATCAACACAAGGGTATCGTTCTCTCCTGGTCCGTTTACATGTGTAATGTTGGTGCTACCATTTTGGGCAGTCCATATATAAGATGTAGCTCCCGGAATTTTGGGAATAGAAAACTGAATAGGAGTTGCGGATGCTATACTAGCGCACACATCGAACGATGTGGCTTGAATAGATGTCGGAGTTCCTGGCAGTTGTGATTTAAGCCAGTAGTTTCTGGCCGCGCTGGTACCGCAATCATTGGAGGCCGTTACCCTAATCAGTCGGTTAGACGATGACAGGAAGCCGGCACTTATGGTTACTGTAATGGTTGAAGTGCCTTGCCCGCTCAGGAGTGTTACAGTAGGCGGCAAAGTCCATGTATAGTTTGTAGCACCCGGCACGCTAGCTACTGAATAAGTTAGAGGGATATCAGCACCCGCATAAGAACACACGTTGGCAATTCCAAACACTTCACCCGGCATAGCGGGTATACCGCTAACCGGATTGATTGTTACATCTGTAGCCGGAGATATATTGCTGTTATCATCCTGTACGGTTACGGAATAGCTTCCTGGTGTTAAGCCACTAAATACCGGGTTACTTTGATAAGCCCCTCCGATACTGTAGGTGAATCCCGGGCCTGTAGGACTGGTTACTTCAATGGTACCGGTTGGCGTTGTACATGATGGTTGTATAAGGTCAACAACCGGAGCTGAGATGGTGTTGCAAACCGGTGTTAAAGTAATAAACGAAATTTCCCATCCTTCGCTGATGCTACCGCCATCCAAATTTGTATCATCCATTACATACAGGTTCCAAAC
>DPFD01000236.1:1628-1828 GCA_003534175.1 Chitinophagaceae bacterium | reverse complement strand
TTGAGGGTTGCGCTTCCGGCTGGTGCAGGACTTTCATACGGACCGGCAGGGGCCGGAGCAGGGAATGGATCGGTAGTATTTACGTTAACCGGTTTAAAAGTACCGGAAGTAATAGTTGATGTTGCAGTTAATACAGTAGGTGCATCATCGTCTAATACAATAACTGCGTCTACAGGGTCAGGTTGGCTTACTCCTACATC
>DPFD01000236.1:249-1606 GCA_003534175.1 Chitinophagaceae bacterium | reverse complement strand
GCGGACTAACGAGTAAAATATCCACGTCATTCACCCAGGTGTGACTGAGTTTATTGATTTTCACTGTAACCTTTGCAACCGGTGCGTTGATACCTGACACAGTAATGGGCGATGGATATAGTGAAGCAGGTGCATTGGAACCACTGGACGGAATGGTAAATGGAGCCGGGTTGCTAAAAGTTAATCCAGTTGATCCTCCAAGAACGGAAAAGTCAATGATGTTATCACAGTTATCGTCTATTCCATTACATACTTCAGGGGCTCCCGGGTTAATATCTTCATTGGTATCATCACAATCGCCCGTTACATAAGAATAACCGGTAGGAGCTACACAGCCCAATACGCCGGGAACCGGAGCGCCCGTACCATATCCATCATTATCAGCATCCACATACAAGTCGGGAGAAATGGTAAATTCTCGGACAAAGTTATCTCCACCATTGCCATTCCCGTCACCATCCAGTGGGGTGTCAAATGGATTTTTAACACCACCTGCAAAAACGGTTAAACGATAGAGTCCGCAGGGAAGTACCCCCTGAGTAATATTGTACGTTAACGAATTCGTTCCGATGCGGTAAGTCCCCGATGCGGTGAGCGTATACAATACATCATCGCCGTCTCCGAAAGTGTTATTCGGTCCCGCATTGCGAAGTTCGAAATGGTTCATGTTATTGACTGAAACAGGATCCATCACCTGATTGAACGCAAGTTGAAAAGTAGAAATATCATCGGAGGTATTGGCTCCTTGTGCCGGAATACCTGTTAATGTTTTCACCTTAGGGGCTGGGAGTGTCTGAGATACACTGGCAAAGGAGTTCACACGGCCACTTCCCAGATAACCAATCATGGTTGGATTAACCGGATGAATATCATCTGCCATACCCAGTAACTGGGCGGCAACCTGATAATGATTCCAACCCGGGTTGGCTGACCAAATCAGGGCTGCAGCGCCGGCAGCATTAGGGGTTGCCATACTGGTGCCATTATAAAACTGATAGGTATCCCCCGTAACGGTTGACAATATACCTGATCCTGGGGCTGAAATATCAATACCTACCCCATAATTGCTGAAACTGCTTCTTTGATCAGTAGAAGTTGTGCTGGCTACAAATAAAGCCTGAGTTACCACCTGGCGCGGTGGATTCAACTGGTTGTTATTACCGGCAGAATTAAAATATAGTACTCCCTGATCCAATACATACTGTGCACCGGCCANNGTCCATCTACATTATAACTGGTATTGATGATTTGCGCCCCATTGTCAACCGCATAGGCAAAACTTTCACTCACCATGGTGGCAGTCCAGGCTGCACCGCCTGTACCATAAAACTGAATAGGCATCACTTTAGAAAACCCT
>DPFD01000236.1:0-216 GCA_003534175.1 Chitinophagaceae bacterium | reverse complement strand
TACGCGCAGCAATAATTCCGCCCACATGCGTACCATGTGAATCACCGTTTACATTGGGGTTTGGGTTATTGTTATTAAAACTGAAATCCCAGCCATTCACATCATCAATATATCCGTTATTGTCGTTGTCGATACCATCGCCTGCAATTTCACCTGTATTCACCCAGATATTTTCAGCCAGGTCAGGATGGGTGATAGCTACTCCATCATCGGTAA
>DPFD01000138.1 GCA_003534175.1 Chitinophagaceae bacterium | reverse complement strand
ATTGGTGCATGCCGACGGACTCCGTTTCGACTTTTCACATTTTGCCAAAGTATCAGACGAAGAAATGGCCGCCATTCAGGATATGGTGAATTCAAAAATCCGCGCCAACATCCCGGTGGTTATCAAGGAAATGGATAAGGACGAAGCGATGCAATCGGGAGCCATGGCGCTGTTTGGTGAAAAATACGGTGATCGCGTACGCGTGGTGATTATTGACCCCGCCTATTCGGTTGAACTTTGCGGAGGTACGCATGTAACCCATACCGGAAATATTGGTACCCTGGTGATTACAGCAGAGAGTGCAGTAGCTGCCGGCGTTCGCAGGGTGGAAGCCCTCACCGGTAAGGCTGCCGTTGATTTCCTGATGCAACAAAGAGAGCAGGTTAAACAACTTACGGATCTGATGAAAACCAAAGATCCTGTTCAATCCGTAAAAAAACTGATGGATCAACAGCAGCAACTCGAAAAACGCATTGAATCGCTGGAAGCACGCCAACTGGTGGGCATCCGCAATGAATTGCTGAAAAAGGATGAAATCATCAACAACGTAACCTTCATTGGAGATATTATTGAAGTGCCCGGGGCCGACTCGCTGCGCAAATTATGCCACGATCTTAAAAATCATCTGCACGACCATCTGATTATCTTGTGTGCCAATATTGGCGGCAAGGCACAGGTAGCCATCGATATTAGTGATACCGTTGCTCAGGCTAAAGGGCTGGATGCATCAAAAATCATTAAAGAACATATTGGCCCTTTAATTCAGGGTGGCGGCGGCGGTCAGAAAAATTTTGCCAGCGCCGGCGGACAAAACCCTGCCGGGCTGCAGCAAGCAATTGATGATTTGAGAAACCTGTTGAAATCTCTTTAGCGACCGAAACCGCTCTTAAAATCTTGTTAAAGAAACCAACCGTTCTGCGAAACATTTCGTAATATCACTTTTATCCTTAGTTTTGATGTACTAAATCTTTCGTACATAATAAATCATGACAATTATGAAGCAACTCATTCTATCGTTCGGCATTTGGATACTAGCGGGAATATCGTATAAGTCTCTGGCGCAGCCACCCAAAGAATCCAGGAGTGGAACAGAGGAGGTTATCATCCGCAAAAAAGGCTCTAAAGATGTAGACGTTAGGATTCAGATTACAGATGACAATATTCTTATCAATGGAAAGCCGATGGTGGAATACAAGGACGATTCCGTTAAAGTTATTTTCAGAAAGTTTGATATGGAAGAGGTAGAACACTTCCGGGAGCTTGGAGATGCTTTTGAAGGTATGTCTAAAGCATTCGCACCGAAAGGTATTTCGAAAAAAAGAACCTTTTTGGGCGTTTCAACAGAGGCTGATGATGAAGGGTTGGAGGTTGAATCCGTTACCCAAGGCAGCCCGGCAGAAAAAGCAGGGTTAAAAGAAGATGACAAACTATTAAGCTTGAACGACATCCCGTTAAAAACACCACAGCAATTGTACGAGCTGATTACCGCCCGTAAAGCCGGTGATAAAGTAAAGATTGCCTATAAAAGAGATGGCAGAAAAAAAACAGCCACAGTTACCCTGGCAGAGAAAGAAGAAAACGTAAGGAGTTTCAGCTGGGTTGAGCGCGATGGACAGCGAAATGTAGTAACCATACCCCGTGTACCTGAAGCACCCAATGTGCGTTTTTTTGAGCGCACTCCTGATGGCGGCAATGAAATGCCGGGAATGAGTTGGTCGTTCAGCAGCCGGCCGAAACTGGGCATCAAAATACAGGATACGGAAGAAGGCAATGCCGTAAAAGTAATGAGTGTGGATGATGATTCTCCTGCAGCAAAAAGCGGATTACAACCCAACGACCTGATACAGGAAATAGACGGGAAAAAAGTAATGAATACCGATGATGCGCGCGAAGTATTGCAGAGCGTAAAAGATAAAAGCAAATACACCATCCAGGTAATTCGTGCGGGTACGCCGTTAAAAGTTGATATTGTAATTCCCAAAAAACTGAAAACAGCCACTTTATAATTCTCCATGGTATAAATGCTATTCATGCACCGGTTCTTTTCAGGCCGGTGTTTTTTATTCCCTCATTGGATGCGGCTTTCGTAAATTTGCATTTCAATAAGTACTATGAAAAAAATATTTGGTTTCCTCCTGATATCAGCCACACTGTATGCGTGCAACAAAAAAGATACATCCAACACCTTTGAAGTAAACGGTCATATCACAAACATTCCTGATCAGGAAGTGTATTTAGATCAGTTTTTCTTTGACGGACACGAACCCTTGGTGCAGGATACCGCTCAGGTAAAGAACGGAAAATTTATACTGACCGGCTCTTCTGCTGAGCAGGGTATGTTCCGCATCCGGCTGGAGCAATCTGCTGCAGGATATATTTTCATCAATGACAACAAAACCATAAACTTCACAGCCGATTATAACGACCGTTCACTGACCGGTCCAAAATTCAACACACGCGGGAATGAGTTGCTGAAAAACTTCATTGTTCAGTTAGATCAATATCGCACCCTGCAGGTACAGGCATCTGAGCAATTGAAAAACGCCACCAGCGATAGCTTAAAAAATGCGGCCGGTTTACAGCTGGAATTGGAGAAACAAAAGTTCAATCAGTTCATACGTGGATATATTGATTCGGTGAGCAATCCTGTAGTGGCCATGTTTGCTGTGGGATATACCCAGGAAATGGAAGATTCAACCTTGGACCAATTGTTGCCAAATCTTGCTAAACGTTTTCCTGAACATAAAGGTGTATTGGCATTGAACACCCAGTATCAACAATATAAGGCTCAGGCTGCTCAGCCTGTTGCACCTGAGGCCACCGGTAAGCCCGGCGTAGGTTCCGTAGCGCCGGATTTTACCATGAAAGATACCGAAGGAAAGGTGTTCAATACCACCAGCCTGAGAGGTAAGTATGTACTCATTGATTTCTGGGCCAGTTGGTGCGGGCCCTGTCGTTCAGAAAACCCAAACATTGTAGCCGCGTACCAAAAATTTAAAAATAAAAACTTTACGGTGCTGGGTGTGTCACTGGATAGAGATAAGAGTGAATGGTTACAGGCCATCAAGTATGATAAGCTGGAATGGAAACAGGTTAGCGATTTGAATTACTGGAACAGTCCGGTAGTGGAAATGTACGGCTTTGATGGCATCCCCTATAATGTGCTGATTGATCCCCAAGGAAAAATCCTCGCTACTGATTTAAGAGGGGGTGATCTGGAAAAAGCGCTGACTAAGTTTGTGAAGTAGTTTGTATGCACGTGCATAACGCACACACATCTTCNNCCTTCAAATGAAAGTCGATACAGTGTAGCCCTACGTGTTACGGTTCATTTTTAATAATATCTGTTTATGCTGGCGTATTATACCCTGCATAATTTGTAGAGTCATTGTCTGATGTAGATACCCAAAACATTAATAGTACTTCGCAGCACATCATTATAACAGAACTTAACCATTGTATGGAGTAAGCATTCGTATGGTACGCATTATTAAACACCTATTGCGTACAGATATTTAACGTACAAAATAGTGTTTTTTACGGATTTTTTCCGTACATTCGTAGAAATAAATTTTTCCATGAGTTCAGCCATTAAAGAACACGCACGATTTGATGCAAGACTTCCAAAAGAACAAAAGCAATTCTTTGAAAAAGCTGCATACCTGGGTGGTTTTAGAAGCTTGACTGACTTTATCATTTTAACCGTGCAAGAGAAAGCAAAGGAAATCGTCGAAGAAAAAGAGCAAATAATAGCCTCTGAAAGAGACAGCCAAATCTTTTTTGATGCAATAACAAAACCAAAGAAGCCGTCAAAAACTCTAAAAAGCGCTTTAGAAGACTATAATGCCTTTGTATCAAAATCAAATAAATGATTGAACTATTAGATAAAAAACATCATCGTGAAGATTTTGATTGTGGAAAAGAGCTTTTAAACAATTACTTGAAAAAACAAGCAAGACAAGATATCAAAAGAAAGTTATCTGCTTGTTTTGTGTTATCCAAAAATGAAACAATTATTCAAGGATATTATACACTTTCAAACAATAGTATTCCTTTAGCTTGTTTTCCGGAACATATTCAGAAGAAACTTCCAAAATCTTACATTTCCATCCCAACTACATTACTTGGAAGATTAGCAATTGACAAAAAATATCAAGGTCAGGGAATTGGGAAAATATTACTGATCGATGCATTGAAAAGGAGCTATGAAATATCACAGGAAATAGCCTCATTTGCAGTTGTTGTTGACCCGATAGACGAAGAAGCTGAAAAATTCTACAATAAATATGATTTCATAAAACTTCCTGACAGCAAAAAAATGTTTATATCAATCCAAACATTACAAGAACTTTTCGGATAGACAAATACAGCGTACAACAACACACTTATTGTAATGTAGAATGTTGATTAAGCACGAAGTGTTTTGGTCACTGAACTGAAAGTACAAACTATGCCGCTAAGGTAGGGGTAATATGATTTGCACATTAGTTTTTAATATCATTCTCACAGGTTAATTTTCACACACTATCACTCAGAAGAAAAATATCTCAAAAACAAACAACACCCAAATAAGGCTGATCATCCAAAACCAATTCCCAAAACTGGAAGTTGAATTTATGTTTCACAAGGGTTTACAAAAATGATGAGGTGTACAATAAAAATGAGGAGAGCAATTGCCCTCCTCTTTTCATATAAATTCATCGAGTGAATTAACGAGCTAAATCTTCAGTAAACACGTTACCGAAGTAACCCAAACCGGATACGCCTAATTGGAATACCAGGTTAAAGGTTTGATCACAATAGCTGTAAGTACCCACAGCACCATTACTGTGCGGGCGAACGGCAACTACCTGACCTGCATACGTAGCACTCAGGTCGCCAGCATCACTGTTTGGTACATCACCAGCTACCACAATAGCAGTACGTGCAGTGGGGTCAGTCCAATCAAGGTCGAAC
>DPFD01000196.1:16443-17828 GCA_003534175.1 Chitinophagaceae bacterium | reverse complement strand
GGCCCGCAAAGTTTTTCCAAAGAACAAAAACAAGACCTCATGCACATTGCGGTGTGTAAAGTGTTATCGCAAAGCGGATATTATGTGTATGAAGGAGATGATGAGGAAGGCTGGCCGCACTACGCCCCGGCACAACCTCTTCCGCCTTTTAATTTGATAGAGCAGGAAAATTTCCTGAAAGATCATATTTTGCTTTACTTTCAACAAAACGGATTTATAGAACCATGACAAAAAAAATGCTATCCCTCGCCCTGCTGGCTATGTGTTTCAGCCTGACATCTTTGGCGCAAAAAAGCCCGATACGTGTACAAATCAGTACCGATTCCGGAACCATTGTGGTACGACTGTACGATGAAACGCCGTTGCACCGCGATAATTTTATTAAACTCGTGCGGGAAAGATTTTACGACAGCCTCCTGTTTCACCGCGTGATACCTGAGTTTATGATTCAGGGCGGAGATCCTACCAGCAAGAACGCACAACCCGGTACCATGCTGGGCGGCGGAGGAGGAAATATGGAGCGCATCCCCGCTGAATTTCACCCTAACCTGTTTCATAAAAAAGGCGCATTGGCAGCGGCACGAGATAACAATCCTGCAAAAGCCAGCAGTGCCTGTCAGTTTTACCTTGTACAGGGAAAAAAATATACCGATGGTGAGTTGAGTATGATAGCCAACCGTACCGGAAAAACCTTCTCCGATGAACAACGGAAAATTTATACCACGGTGGGCGGCACGCCGTTCCTGGACCAGGATTATACCGTATTCGGCGAAATTGAATCCGGCATGGAAGTGGTAGATAAAATTGTATCGGCACAGAAAGACGGTGCCAACAGGCCACTCACCGATATCCGCATGCAAATCACCGAACTCCCGTAAGCGAACATTTTTTATAGTAAATTGCAGTCCAATCTTTTAAATATTTATTATGAATTATCCGGAAAACCTTCGCTACACCAAAGACCACGAGTGGGTTTCTATAGAAGGTAATGTTGCCACCATTGGCATTACAGATTTTGCCCAACATGAACTGGGAGATATTGTATATGTAGATATCAACACCAAAGGCAAAGCCCTGAACGCCGAAGAAATTTTTGGCACCGTGGAGGCCGTTAAAACGGTGAGTGATTTGTTTTTGCCCGTGGCCGGAACCATTTCCGAAGTAAATCCTGCACTGGATGGTTCACCGGATTTAGTGAATACCGATCCATACGGCGAAGGCTGGATGGTGAAGGTTACCGTGAACAATCCGGCTGATGTGGATGCCCTGATGGATGCAGCCGCGTATAAAGCTATGGTGGGGTAATGCCATTCCGCATTTCGAAATCTTATTGGCCGGGCATCATCTGGTTTCTCATCATGTTGTTCCTGCTCACGTTGCCTGGA
>DPFD01000196.1:0-16423 GCA_003534175.1 Chitinophagaceae bacterium | reverse complement strand
CGATAAATGGGTACATGCAGGATTGTTTGCCGTGCTCACCTGGCTGTGGTTGAATCCCGGAACACGGAACGAACCCCCAATCTCTGTTCAGCAAACCGTGATATGGGTTTTGGCCATAATTGCCTGGGGCCTGGCTACGGAGTTTATTCAGGATCAGTGGGTGCCCTTCCGTAGTTTTGAGTGGGGCGACTGGGCCGCGGATGCCGCCGGAACCCTTATTGGGGCGGTTTACTTTCACCGGATCACCCTCCGGAAACATAAAACCGGGAAATCAACGTTTAAATAGCAACAACCCGTAAACTTTAGTTTACATTTGTACATATGGAATATAACACCACCCGAAACAAACTGGAGATGAAGGAATATGGAAGACATATTCAGAAAATGGTTGAACATCTCCTGAAAATAGAAGACCGGGAAGTGCGTCAGAAAAATGCGTATGCCGTTATTGAATTGATGGGCTTTCTGAATCCGCACCTGAAGAATGTGGAGGATTTTCGGCACAAACTATGGGATCACCTGTTCCTGATCAGCGATTTTAAACTCGATGTAGACAGTCCGTACCCCATCCCCACCAGGGAAACCCTGCGCGCCAAGCCCGACCGGCTTCATTACCCCAAACGTTATCCGAAGTTTAACCACCTCGGTAAGAACATAGAAATTGTAATTGATAAGGCACTGCAGGAAGAAAATCCTGAAAAGAAACAAGGCTTTGCCAATGCCATTGCCTATTATATGAAGCTCACGTACAGCAACTGGCATAAAGAACTGGTGCAGGATGAAACCATTCAAAGTGAATTGAGTACCATCACCAAAGGCGAACTGGAATTCACCAACCGCCCGTTTGTAAAACACCGTGCAGATAATCGTTCGGATATGGATGATTATGCTTCCAGAGGCGCCTACCGGAAAAACTATGGCGCACGCGATGGTCGCCAGGGGCAGCAGGGAAGAGACAACCGCGGAGGCCAGCGCCGCGACGGTGGTGGCAGAGACCGCAACATGGGCGGGAACCGTAATTTTAAAAAACGCTACTAGGCGATACCGTTAGTTAAAAGTTTTAAACCCTAATCTTTGATCAGATCGGGGTTTTTTGTTCAACAGACACAACTCATTTTTATGGCTGTATTCGAAGTACTCGGCGGCAAAACATTATCAGGCAGTATTGAACCACAGGGTGCTAAGAATGAAGCCCTGCAGGTAATCGCCGCCGTGCTGCTCACGAAGGAAACGGTAACCATCAGCAATGTACCCGATATCATTGATGTGCGGCTGCTCATCGAACTGCTCGAAAACCTGAATGTACAGGTGGAGCGCATCAATACCCACACCTGGAGTTTCACCGCCGGGGATGTACAGGTTGATTATCTGAAATCTCCTCAATTCCTGCAGGAGAGTGCCCGCCTCCGGGGCTCTGTTATGCTGGCGGGTCCGCTGCTCGCCCGTTTTCAAAAGGCGTATCTGCCCAAGCCGGGAGGAGATAAGATAGGGCGCAGAAGGGTGGATACACACATCATCGGACTGGAACGGCTCGGTGCTTCCTTTCATTATGATGAGTCCAGCGGATTCTTTCAACTGGAAACGCCCGGACTGAAAGGCACCAATATGTTGCTTGATGAACCAAGTGTTACCGCTACCGCAAACATACTGATGGCCGCTGTGCTGGCTGAAGGCACCACGGTGATGTACAATGCCGCCTGCGAACCGTATGTTCAGCAGTTGTGCAGTATGCTGGTACGGATGGGAGCCAGGATAACCGGCATCGGCAGTAACTTACTCACCATTGAAGGAGTTGAAAAACTGAACGGCACGCAACATACGCTGTTGCCTGATATGATTGAAGTGGGCAGCTTTATTGGTATGGCAGCCATGACCCAAAGTCACCTCACCATAAAAAATGCAGGCGTTCAACACCTGGGTATCATTCCGGAGAAATTTGAGCAGTTGGGAATACAGCTTCAAATTTCAGGAGACGATATTATTGTGCCCGCGCAGGAACGATATACTATACAACGATTTTTAGATGGGGGTGTACTCTCAGTGTACGATCATCCCTGGCCCGGTTTTACTCCTGATCTGCTCAGCATTGTGCTGGTAACCGCTATCCAGGCCAAAGGTAGTGTACTCATCCATCAAAAAATGTTTGAAAGCCGCTTGTTCTTTGTAGATAAACTCATTGAAATGGGTGCACAGATTATCCTGTGTGATCCGCACCGCGCTGTGGTGATTGGCCTCGACCGCCAGAAGCCACTCAGGGGCATACACATGACGTCACCGGATATACGTGCCGGAGTAGCCTTGCTGATTGCGGCCATGAGCGCTGAAGGCACCAGTGTGATTCAGCATATTGAGCAGATTGATCGCGGATATCAATCCATCGACACACGGCTGAATGCATTGGGGGCCTCCATTCAAAGAATCAGTTAGAGCATAAGTGCCTTTTTATTCTTTTCTTTGCGCATGAGCCGAACGTATCAGAAAATCATCATCATCACCGCTCCTTCCGGTGCCGGCAAAACATCCATCACACGGCATTTACTGCAACATTTTCCGGTGCTTGCCTTTTCGGTTTCCGCCACTACCCGCAAAGCCAGAGCCAACGAAACCCATGGAAAAGATTACTATTTCATCAGCCTGGAAGATTTCAAACAGAAAATTGTACAGGATGAATTCATTGAATGGGAGATGGTGTATGTGGGCAATTATTATGGTACACTAAAAACAGAAATTGAACGCATCTGGAGTGAAGGTAAAGTGCCCGTGCTGGATATTGATGTAAAAGGAGCCATTCACGTACAAAGAGAATATCCCATCAATACCCTGAGTATTTTTATTGAACCGCCTTCGGTTGAGGTGCTACGTCAGCGCTTATCCGGCCGTGGCAGCGAAACACAGGATACGCTCGAAACAAGAGTGAGCAAAGCATCTTACGAAATTACTTTCAAGGATCATTTTGATGAAGTGATTGTAAATGACGACTTACAGAAAGCCTGCAACGAAGCGGAAACCCTCGTTGGCCGTTTCCTGAACAAACCCTTGTAATGTAACCGTTAAACCGTATATTTATTAATATGGAGTGGGTTTCATTCATCGCAATTATAATTTCACTGGTGATTATCGGTTTTTTAGCCGGACTGGAATCAGCGTTTATCTCTTCCAACAAACTCTCTATTGAACTGGCACGCAAGCAGGGGAAATATGCCGGTAAAACCTGGAGCCATTTTGCGGATAACCCTACCCGTTTTATGGGCACCTTACTTCTTGGATATAGTGTGATGCTGGTGTTGTACGGATTGCTCATCGGTGATTTACTGTCACCGGTGTGGAACTGGATAGAACCCAAGCTGCCTCCTTCCGCCGAAGCATACCTGAAGTACATCCGTTTGCTGGTGGAATCTGTATTGGCCTTGTCTATCATTTTGTTTGTGGAAGTGCTGAGCCGCGCCATTTTCCGCTCAAGCCATCATGCCATTCTTCAGAACGGCATCATCAGTTACATGGCCAACTTCTTCTACTGGTTGTTGTCGTCCTTATCTGCTGTATTTGTAAATGCCTCGGAGTGGATGTTGAAGTATGTGTTTAATGTAAGGCTCAGTAAAAGGAAGGAAGTATTCAGTAAGGTGGATCTGGAACAGTTCATTCAGCAATTAAGATCGGGCGATGATGAAGATGTATCAGAATTAAACAAGGAGTTGTTTGAAAATGCACTGTCGCTGAGCGAAGTGAAACTCAGGGAATGCCTCATCCCACGCAAAGAAATTGTGAGTATGGATGTGAGGAGTACCATTGAGGAAGCCCGTCAGAAATTCATACAAACCAAACTCACCCGGCTGATTGTATACGATCAATCCATCGACAATGTGGTGGGATACATTCATCAGCTGGATTTATTTGGTCACCCTGCCCGTATTCAGGACATTCTCCATCCTATACCTATGGTGCCTGAAAGTATGTCGGCCACGGATCTGATGAACAAATTCAACCGCGAACGCAGAAGCATTGCCTGGGTGGTAGATGAGTTCGGCGGCACCTCGGGCATTGTAACCATGGAAGATTTACTGGAAGAAATTTTCGGGGATATTCAGGATGAATATGATGTAGGTGAAACGCTGATTGAAAGAAAATTATCTGACACTGAATACTTATTGAGTGGACGGCTTAAACTCGATTACATTGAAGAAAAATACGGAATGAAATTTCCGGAACATAACAATGAAGCGGAAACGCTTTCAGGATATATTGTGCAGTACAATGAGTCTATTCCCAAACAAAGAGGGCGCATCATTGCCGGAAAGTATGAATTTGAAATCATAACGATGAGCGGTACACGCATTGAAACCGTGAAATTAAAAGTGTTGAGGTAGCATGACCATTGCCGTGCATATTCCCGGGAGTTCACCCGAACATTCGTTTTATTACTGGTGCTTCAGCCACATGGCCTCAATGTATCCCGATCACCATTTTATTTTTATAACAGACCATCCCTTTACGGCCCCGACCGGTCTGCCACCGAATGTTACACCCCATCATTGCACGCCGGTAATTAAAAATACGCTGATCCGGTATTACTGGTATCAGGTGAAACTTCCGGCAGTGCTTGAAAGATATCAGGCCAATTGCCTGTTTACTCCCGGTTTGTTTGTGAGCCTGGCTACCCAAGTGCCGCAGGTGATGTTTTTGCATCAGTCGCCTTCGCTAAAAGCCACTCAGGGAAATGTATGGATTAAAAAGTATGTGCGCAAAGCCACTGCCATANNCATAGCCTGTACCACGCCGGCTATATCATCAAAAGTGCAGTCAATGTTTCCCGGAGTGGTCCATAAATGCCATACCACCGGTAAGGGCATTCATCCGCTGTTTGTTCCCCATCCCGAAGAGGAACTGGAAAGGCACCGGCAGCAACACACTAACGGTAACGCATATCTTGTTGTTGAAATAACGGAAAAGAACAAGTCGGCTTTTCGCATCCTGTTAAAGGCATTTACCATATTCCGGAAATGGCAACACTCATCCATTGAACTGGTGTGTTTGTTGCGTACGGCATCTGCTCAGCCACCCATCCCTGATTTTTCAAGTTACAAACTCAGGCAGCAGGTACATTGTATCCACCGTCCGTCTCCCGCGGAAACCGCCATCTGGTATGCCGGATGCTATGCCTGGCTGGATGTGGATACGGAAGCGAGGTTGGAAGAGCAGGCACTTTGTGCGCTGCAGGCACAGGTACCGGTGTTGTCTGCCTCAGCCTATACCGCCATTCCTGCTGAAGCCTGTTTGAAAACAGTGCTTACAGAGCAGGGGGTGGCTGAAAGTATGATGCGTATATACAAAGATGAAGTAATGCGCAACCAGCTCATCCAACATGGAATACAAACGGTTCAGCCGTATAGCTGGCAACACCTCTGCAACGCATTGTTTACCCTGGCCTCGGGAACAAACCCTTAAACACGTATTTTTGCAGAAATGTAAACCATGCAAAAATCATCTATACAGATTGATGTAATTCTCGATCCGCATAAAGTACCGGAACAAATAAACTGGAACGCCAGCGACACCCGCAGTGAAATGCAACAAAGGGCCAAGGCCATGTTTTTGGCTTTTTGGGACGGTGCCGATAAAACGGCCCTGCGCATTGATTTATGGACTAAAGACATGATGGTGGATGAAATGGGTGATTTCTACTATCAGATGTTTATGACCATGGCCGATACTTTTCAGCGTGCTACCCGGCAGGAGGCACTGAGTGAAGAAATGAAAACCTATGCGAAGGATTTCTTTAAAAAATTCAAGGAGGCACTCCTTAAAGAACAACAACCATAAAATTGTAGGATATGCAACTCGAACAAAAAGTAATGGCTGAAATGAAAGAGGCCATGAAAACCAAAAACGAAGCAGCCCTGCGCGCCCTGCGTGGCATAAAGGCAGAAATCATCAAGACCAAAACAGAACCCGGAGCCAATGGTGCGGTGGATGAGGCCGGTGAAATGAAACTGCTTCAGAAAATGATGAAACAGCGCAAAGACTCTTACGATATTTTCATCCAGCAAAACAGGGCTGAACTTGCCGAAAAGGAAAAAGAAGAAATGGATGTAATTGCCCGATTCCTTCCGGCACAGTTAACAGAAGAAGAAATTTCTGCCATCATCAAACGCATCATATCAGAAACCGGAGCTTCCTCCGCGGCGGATATGGGCAAAGTGATGGGCGTGGCCACTAAGGAAATGGCCGGCCGTGCTGATGGAAAACTGATTAGTCAGCTCGTGAAATCACTCCTCGGTTAATCCTGCATGATGCTGGATATTTTGATAGCCGCCCTGGGGTTCATGGCCATTATGCAAGGGCTCAGGAACGGTCTGGTGATGGCTGTATTCTCCTTACTGGCACTGGTAGCGGGGTTGGCGGCAGCAACCAAACTCTCGGCAGTGGTGGCGGTGCGTTTATCAGCCACGGGCTACACTTGGCTTCCCTTCCTGTCTTTTTTACTGGTGTTCATCACCGTGGTATTGCTGGTACGTATAGCGGGAAACATCATGCAACGGGCCGTACAGTGGTCATTGCTGGGATGGGTGAACCGACTGGCCGGAGTGGCAGTGTATCTGCTGTTGTACGGTATCGTCATCAGCGTATTTCTTTTTTACTTATCGGAAATGCGATGGTTATCTGCTGAAACATCAGAAAAATCTTTTTTTTATAATGTGTTGTATCCCATTGCACCTACGGTGATTGAAAAACTGGGCGCATGGATACCGGTTTTCAAGGATGTATTCATTGAACTTCAACAGTTTTTCGGTACCCTGGAAGATAAAATATAAGTTGGATAAGAAGCATTTGTTGTAAAATGACTAATTTAGTGAGTGGCGATAAACAGTTGATTGACATTTGCAAACTAAACCGGCGAAGAGGATGAGTTTTGAAATTAAACAAGACGGAAAATTTAAATTTATTGAGGAGGGTGAGGGCGAACCGCTGATGTTGCTGCATGGTTTATTTGGAGCCCTCAGCAACTTCTCAGCCTTAATCCAGCATTTTAAAAAAACCAATAAGGTGGTAGTGCCTATGCTGCCTTTGCTCGATCTCGACCTGCTGCATACCTCTGTAGGTGGTTTGCAGAAATACGTTCACAAATTCATCGAACAAAGAAAGTATCAGGGTATCCACTTGATGGGCAATTCTCTGGGCGGCCACGTTGCACTGGTACATATCCTGAAACACCCGGAAAAAATCAGGTCGCTGATCCTCACCGGAAGCTCCGGATTGTTTGAGAACGGTATGGGTGATACCTATCCAAAACGAGGCGATAAAGAATACATCCGCAAGAAAACACAACTCACTTTTTACGACCCGGCCATGGCTACCGATGAGCTGGTGGATGAAGTGTTTGAAATAACAAACAACCGCCTGAAGGTGATTAAGATTATCGCACTGGCTAAAAGCGCCATTCGCAACAACCTGGGCGATGAACTTACACAAATCACCCAACCGTGTTGCCTCATCTGGGGAAACAACGATACCATTACTCCACCCTTTGTGGCCAAAGAGTTTCAACGGTTGATTCCCAACAGCGAACTGCATTTTATCGATAAATGCGGACATGCTCCCATGATGGAAGTACCCGGTGAGTTTAATCAGATTCTGGAAGGATTTCTGAGCAGGATAAAAATACCCGCTGCAACAGTTTAACGTGTTTTTTTGTCTTGTTCCCATAGGTTCTCCGATCATCCCGATTACATTTGCCTGAATACAACGAAACACCCATGTTAACAAAAGACCTGATCAACCATAGCATTCCACAGTTACAGCACCGGGATACAGTGGCCAAAGCCCTGCAGCTGATGAACGATTTCAGGTTAACCCATCTCCCCGTTGTTCAGGAAAATTTATTTGCAGGGTTAATCAGTGAAGATGATTTGCTCGATGTACTCGATGATAAAACCACACTCCAGGCATTACACCTCCAGTATATCGGTTCGGCAGTAAAAGCTTCAGATTATTTTTTAACTGCGCTCGATTGCTGTATGCAGTTTGAATGCAGGGTAGTGGCTGTGGTGGATGAAAAAAATGAGTATCAGGGGTGCATCAGTTCGTGGGATTTATTGAAAACCATCGGTGAATTCATCGGCTCCGGACATCAGGGAAGCATCATCGCCTTATCGGTTGACAGAATCCATTACAATGTATCGGAAATTTGCAGGATTATTGAAAACAATGATGCCACCATCCTGCACCTCAATACAATGTTTCATCCCGACACCGATATCATGACCGTTACCATTCAGATAAACAAAACGGAAGTACACAGTATCGTATCCACTTTTGAACGATTTGAATACAATGTAATTTATAACCATGGTCCTGAAAACCGCGAAAGTGAAGTGGAAAGTAACTATAAACACCTGATGAACTATCTCAATATCTAAACTGTTATATCTCCCTTTCGTAACCGGAAAACCTGCACGGTTGCGCAGCCTGCTTTATTTGATGGCCGTGTGGGGATTGCTATGTTTGGCCCCGTCTGCCGCTGCACAGTTTACACCCACTCCTCCGTTACCGGCCAATATTGAAATGCTGCTGGCAAAAGACAGTACACTTCGTGTACACGTAACCGAATGGTTGGTTACGGGCAATAAAAAAACCAAGCCCTACATCATTGAACGTGAAATGCTGATTCGTCAGGGTGATACCCTCGAGTTGAAAAACTTGCATTCCCTGCTCGACGAATCCAGAAGGCTGGTGTATAACACGGCTTTGTTTACTTCGGTTGACATCACCCCGGTGCTGCTCGAAAATCAACAACTCAGCATCGTTGTGAGTGTGCAGGAAAAATGGTACATCTACCCGCTGCCTCATCTGCAACTGGCCGACAGAAATTTTAATGAATGGTGGAATACCTATAACGCCGATTTCTCACGATTGATTTATGGCGTAAGGTTCATGCATTACAATACCGGCGGGCGAAGAGATCCGCTCACTATTATGGTGAATGCCGGCTACACCAGAAATATATCCGTTCTCTACACATCACCTTATTCCAACCGCACACTCACTGAAGGGTTTTCCATACAGGCAACATATTCCGATAACCGGGAAACCATTGTATCCACCTCTGCCAATAATAAACTGCAACTTTTTAAAACCGATAATTTCTCCCGAAAAAATTTCTTTTTCGGTGCCAATTATATGCGTCGAAACGGTTTTTACTTCAGGCATCAGATTGGTGCAGGAATCAATTATACCGAAGTGGATGACTCGGTGGTATTGTTGAACCCGCGGTTTTTCAATACGAACAAAACCGGGATGCTCTATCCTGATTTCTCATATAAACTACAGTTTCTCAAAGTAGATAACATCAACTACCCGCTCGATGGATTGTCGTTCACTGCGGGTATACTTAAACGTGGTTTCGGCTTTACCGGCGGAATGAACATGACCGCCCTGGATTTTACCGTTAACCGCTATAAGCCCCATGGGAATAACTGGTACAGTGCGTTTACGGTAGCAGGACAACTTAAAGCACCCTTTCGATTGTCTTACCTCAACAACCGCGCTTTCGGATATAAGGAGTATTACATCCGCGGATTGGAATATTACGCCATCGACGGACCTGTATCCGCCCTCGGGAAGTATACATTGAAGAAAAAAATCCTTCAGTTTAATGTACCCGTGCCGTTTAAAAATGTAATTGCCAATCGCGTACCCTTTCAGATTTTTGCTAAAGTTTACGGAGATGCCGGATACAGTTACAACGTGCCCGAAACGGAAACCCGCCTGAATAACCGCTTCCTGTATTCGAGCGGGTTTGGCCTGGATATACTATCCCTGTACGATATGAGCCTGAGGCTCGAGTACAGTTTTAACCAGTTAGGTGAAAACGGCCTATTTTTGCATATTACAGGAGCATTTTAATTCCTGATTGTACTATGAGGATAGCGATTTACAGCCGGGGAGTTGACAGTAACCAGATACAGGATATCAAAACCCTGCTGGAAGTGCTTGCACAACAGGGAGTAGAACCGGTGTTCTATCAGGATTTTTTTAACAGCATCTATTCAGCCATTGACTTTGGCGGAACATACTCAACCTTCAACGCCTCCGATAACCTCGATACAGATATTGATTGCATGATCAGCCTGGGAGGAGATGGTACCATGCTCGATACCGTTACACTGGTGAAAGATACCGGCATCCCGGTGCTGGGCATCAATTACGGGCGACTTGGTTTTCTGGCCAATATCGGAAGAAACGAAATCAACGAGGCCATGGATGCCCTCATCAACCGAAAGTATGTGCTCGATAAAAGAACACTGCTGCACCTCGATGCCAATATTCCATTGTTCGGTGATTGCCCCTATGCGCTGAATGAATGCGCGCTGCATAAAAAGGATACGTCACCAATGATAAAAATTCATACGTATCTGAACGGTGAATTTTTGAATACCTATTGGGCCGATGGCCTCATCATTGCTACGCCTACCGGCTCTACCGGCTATTCACTCAGTTGCAATGGTCCGGTGGTATTCCCCGACAGCAGCAGCTTTGTAATCACTCCCGTATCTCCCCACAACTTATCGATACGCCCCATCATTATTCCGGATAATACCATTGTTTCTTTTGAACTGGAAGGGCGCGCCGATGGGTTCATCTGCTCGCTCGACAGCCGCCGGGAAATGGTTACCAGCGAAGTGCAACTGGCAGTGCGGAAAGAATCTTTTGGCATCAACCTCATCCGCCTGAACGAAAATCATTTTCTGCAAACCCTGCGCAACAAACTGTCTTGGGGTATTGATAAAAGAAATTAATCACGCTCACGCAAAGCATGACAACCAAACCCAAAAAAATTCAAACCATTTATATCATTTATTGGGTGATGCTGGCCTATATCGTTGCGGCGTTGATTTGGTGGTTCATAGCCCTCGACCAGCAAAACCGGGAAATGACCAATTACATGTTTCTTTCGCTGGATAGCGGAGATCCTCAATATATCCGGGAACTGGAGCGCATCCAGGATTTCAGAAGCAGAAAGCAGGCACAATATCTGGGCGAAGGACTCACTTTTTTTCTGCTGATTATAGGTGCAGCCATTTTTGTATTCAGGGCCATGCGCAATCAGCTGAAGCTCAGTCAGGAAAGACAAAGCTTCATGATGGCCGTTACGCACGAACTCAAAACACCGATTGCCGTTTCTAAACTCAATTTGGAAACATTACTCAAGCGCAGGCTGGAAGAGCCCGTGCAACAAAAATTCCTCCACAACACCCTCGATGAAATGAACCGGCTGAATGCGCTGTGCAGCAATCTGCTGATGTCGTCTCAACTCGATAGCGGTGGTTTTTCATTCACTCCGGAGAAGCTGGATCTTTCCCAGTTACTGCAAGGTTGTATCCGCGACGCATCTATCCGTTTCCCGTCACGGCGTATACACGATACCGTTACCCCGGGCATCAGGGTTACCGGCGACCGGTTTCAATTGCAGGTGGCGTTGAATAATCTCATTGAGAATGCTGTGAAATATTCCAAAGATGACATCATGGTAACTTTGCAGCAGGATAGTGATACCTGCACCATTCAGCTCAAAGATTCAGGTCCGGGTATACGNNGTATACCGGACATCGACAAACAAAAGATATTTGAAAAGTTTTACCGTGTGGGAAATGAAGCTACCAAATCAGCCAAAGGCACCGGGCTCGGACTGTACCTCGTTGCCCGCATTGTAAAAAAACATGGAGGCACGTTGTTTGTAACCGACAATCAACCCACCGGTAGTATTTTTAATATTCAATTACCCCTATCCAGATAGTATGGTACAGGAAAAAAAATATTCAATCCTTATTGTAGAAGATGAAGAGAACCTCATGGAGGCACTCAAGCTTAACCTTGAACTCGAAGGGTATGAGGTAACCAGTTGTTCCAATGGCGCCCTCGCGCTCAATATTGTACATAAAGAACATTTTGATCTGATTATTCTCGACATCATGCTCCCCGAAGTTGATGGCATTACCGTATGCGAAACCATTCGCCTGCAGAACGATGAAATTCCTATCCTCATCCTGAGTGCCAAGAACACCGGTGCCGACAGGGTGCTGGGGCTGAAAATGGGAGCCGACGATTACCTCACCAAACCCTTCAACCTCGAAGAACTTTTATTACGGGTGAAGAAACTGTTGCTTAAAAGTACACAAATGCACAGCGGACATTCCCTGCCTGATGTGTATACCTTTGGGAAGAATAAGATTGATTTTAAAGGACTGGTATGTTCCGGACGTTCAGGTGAACTGATTCCCCTCACCAAGAAGGAAGCCATGTTGTTGAAGTTACTGGTTGAACACAAAAATGAAGTAGTTACCAGGGAAAAGATTCTGCAGACAGTTTGGGGTTATAACGTGTATCCCACCACCAGAACCATCGATAATTTCATCCTCAATTTCAGAAAATACTTTGAAGACGATAGTCGCCACCCGGTGTATTTTCACTCTGTGCGGGGGCTGGGCTATAAGTTTACCCCTTCTGAAAGTAAAGGCTGAGCGAGGCCATCAGTGCCATCGCCCGTTCCAATACCTCTTCCGGCTGATGTGCCGGAGTAACAGGTGCGTACATGTTCATTTCCAATTCCTGAAACAGTTTTTCGGTGGTTTGGTGCAAGGATTCAGGCACACCTTGTTTGTCGAGCGTTTCCGTAATGGTGGACGTATCGGTATNNAACACAAAGCACTTCTTAATTCATGGTGCAGGGTTTTGTAAAACGGCTGCGTATTTCCCTGTGTTAATGCCAACCGGCTTTCTCTAAACCAATCAATCGGTTCTGCAGGCGTTTCATGAGTTGTCTCCGTATCAGTAACCACAACCGGAGCTGGTGTTGAGGTTGAACGTTTTCTTTTGAACCACATCAAAGCAATCAACAATAAAACTGCTGCACCGGCGAGTACATACCATCCACTGCGCGACAGGAGGGGTTGCTTGTTTGAAACCGTATTACTCGTGGCTTCGTCATCCGTTGCGGCGAGTACATGAAATTCCAGTGCGTTGGTTGTTAGAGTTTCATAGTGCTTTGTATCCGGATTAAACACAGTATAGGATACCGGAGGAATGGTATAGGCTCCCGGTGTTTTAACCAGAAACGGAATGATAAACTTTCGGCTAACTGGTACGGTTTGATTGGATGATTCTTTATCATCCTCTATAATAGCTTCCAGTGGTTCAAGTGCATCAGGCCAGTTCACTGCAGGTGGGGTTAACAGCTGAAGGTTGCCTGTACCCCGAACTTCCAACACCAGTTTGCCTTCTTTTTGTACGGGAAACACATACTGAGTGAGGGTAGCATTGAAATCAAAATTTCCCACCGCTCCGCTGAAACCTTCCGGCGCATCTAACGGTAACGGCAACACGTTGATGGTTGCTTCATTGCTCTCCAAGTTTAAACGATGTACCCGAACACGTGTTAAGAACGGATCATAATTGGGGTCAAACGGGTCTAAGGATACACCTTGTGGGATGAGGTATACGTTGTTTTCCAGCTCAGCTTTTTCAATGAGTAATTTCCCGGTTTGCAGTGGAATTAGCTGAACCTTGCGGATGGTGTACACATTGTATTCCCTTCCCTGAACAGTGGCTGTTTTTTCTTCCCCTTCATTTTCTTCGGGGATATCGGTTACTGAAAATCCGTTGAACGATGGATTTCGGGTGAGCTTACTGTCGCACTTCAGCCTAGAATACATTTTATATTCTGCCAGAATGGGCTCACCATTGTAACAGGTGGATTTGTCGGTTTCCAGCCGCACAAACACTTCCTCACGAATTTTTTCTTCCAGTGCCTTTGGGTCCTGCGGCCAGTCATCCGCACCCGGCTGAAACGGATTGGCGGGTTTCCGGTTGTTCGCTGCCTTCAGTTGTCTGGCTGGCTGAATCCGTAGGTTTAATGAGGGAAAGGAATGTACCTTGTCTGCTATACGTACCATCGCCGGAGGCAGGGTAAACGTTCCCGGCTTATCCACCACCACGGTAAAGGATACACTAAATGTTTTGGATACCTTGCCATTGATGTTCTGTTCACTGGCCGATTGATACGGCCCGTCAATATAACGCAGGTTTTCATGCGTCGGTTGCCTGAACTGCCGGATGTTGGTGGTTCCTTTTATGGTAAACTCCAGGTTGAAGGGTTCATGGGCAAATAATTCCCCGGGTGCTGTGGTTACATCCAGTTGTATTTGCGCATAGGTATGCCCGTTAGAAAACAGTAGAATCAGCAATAACAATCGTAAAACCTTCTTCATGCGTAAGGTACAAAGCTATAGGATATTACAACGTATATTCAATACCGGTTTGGCTTAGCGGCGAAAGGA
Organism: Chitinophagaceae bacterium; assembly: GCA_003534175.1. Taxonomy (GTDB): domain Bacteria; phylum Bacteroidota; class Bacteroidia; order Chitinophagales; family Chitinophagaceae; genus Ferruginibacter. Next base: position 2,093 of record DPFD01000196.1, on the reverse strand, counting down.
TATGTTAATTATAAATCGCCCAGTTGCGGCCGTACCACCAGTTGTTCCACGGTTGCCTGCGGACTCAGTTTTGAGGTAGCCACTACCAGCGAGGCAATGTCTTCCGCTTCCATAATTCGTCCGGTGGAGTTATCAAACCCTGTCCATGAATCGGTGTACACCGCTCCGGGATATACTGCGGTAACTTTAATACCGAGGGTTTTTAATTCATGCCGCAGGTTCATGGAAAAACCGTGCAATGCATGTTTGCTGACGCTGTAACTTCCACCGCCCGGGTAGGCATTCAGCGATGCAATGGAACACATATTGAAGATATGTCCCCGCCCGGCCTGTATCATAGCCGGCAGTACGGTTCTGGTTACATGATAGGCACTGAAAAAGTTAACCCGCATCATAAAATCCATTTGTCCTTCAGCCTCATCCATGCAGTTTCCCGGTTCAAATTTCCCGGCATTGTTTACCAGTACATCCGGTGTGCCATACTGTAGGCACCAAGCACCAAATGCCTTTGCTTCTGATGCTTCCGCAAGGTTGGCCACAAAAAAATGTACTTCGGTTTGAGGAAATGCTTTTCGGATAGCATCAGCAGCCTTTTCCAGGGAACCGGCCTGGGTGGCGCACAAAAGCAATCGGCAGCCCTCAGCGGCAAAATGGCTTGCAATGGCATATCCGATACCACGGCTGGCTCCGGTAATAATAACATTCATACCTGTAAATTAACGGCAATTGATAACTTTGCACAAATTTATTCCCCGGTATAAACACCTCCACCCGTATGCCTTCTTATCAACACTTGTTTTTTGACCTGGATCACACCTTGTGGGATTTTGATAAAAACGCTTCCATTGCACTGAAGATTTTGTTTGAAGAGGAAGGCCTGCACAACACCATTCAGGCACCTTTCGAAGATTTTTATCAGCACTATCTGCATCACAACGAAGTGTTGTGGAACCGGTACCATCATGGGTTCATATCCGCTGATGATTTAAAGTGGAAAAGGATGTGGCGTACGCTGCTGGATTTTAAGGTGGCCGATGAGCATTTGTCAAAAGATCTGGGTATAAAGTTTCTGGATATTCTGCCCAAGCAGAAGGAGGTGTTTCCTTACACTTTTGAAATACTGGGTTATTTATCGGGCAAAGGTTATGAGTTACACCTGATTACCAACGGTTTTCAACAAACACAACGAAGTAAGTTAATACACAGCGGACTTGAACCCTATTTTCAACACATGATTACCTCGGAATGCAGCAACAGTGTGAAGCCTAAAAAGGAGATTTTTGAATATGCACTGCAAAAGAGTGGGGCAGGGCTGAACGAAAGCCTGATGATAGGAGATAATCTGGATGCCGATATTCAGGGTGCCATCAATGCAGGTATGGATTCTGTATTTGTGAACCATACTCAAAAAACACATAATAGTTTATCTACATACACCATAACCCACCTGAAAGATCTCGAAAACATTCTATAAAAAATCCCGCACTATGGCGGGATTGTCAATTCGTTTCAACGGATTACAACTTAGCTGTTTTTTCCGCTTTGCTTTTGCAGCAGGATTTTTTTTCTGCTGTTCCTTTATCTCCCTTGTCTCCGCATGAAGCAGATTTTTTGGTAGAGCAGGAAGATTTTCCTTTTGCACATTTCTTTTTCTTTCCACCCTCACCTTCGTGTGCAAATGCAGCACCGGTAAAGAGGAAAGCAGCTGTGGCCAGTAAAAAAACTTTTTTCATTCGAATGAACATTTAAAGTGATTAATCAACGTAAAGTTAAGCATTCATCGCCAAAACTGGAAACACATTCGTTAAAAGGCTTATAAAGTGGCAATGACGGTTACGCCACCCTGTACCTTCTGATTCATTTGCACCTGTACTTTTGTACCTGGAGGTAATAACAAATCAACCCGGCTGCCAAACTTGATAAATCCGAGCTCTTCACCCTGCTTAACATCCTGACCTTCAACCAGATAATTCACAATCCGCTTCGCCAGGGCGCCGGCAATCTGTTTCACAAGGATGTCGGTTTGTCCGGTACGGATCACCACAGAATGCCTTTCGTTTTCGGTTGAGGATTTGGGATGCCAGGCCACCAGG
>DPFD01000110.1 GCA_003534175.1 Chitinophagaceae bacterium | reverse complement strand
TTCCACATACTGTTATGTTCACTGCACGATTTTTCACCACGCCATATTTACTCAGTATTGGATACACAATGAGGGTATGCGAAGCAAACATACTGGCCAGTAAAATGGAGGTCATGAGCGAAAAGTGCAGCACATAATACCCTGCAACAAAGCCTATCCCCATGGGAAATAAAAAAGTCAGCATGCCAAAATACAGGCTCTTTATACTGTTCTTTTTAAAATCGGCAATGTCAATCTCCAGTCCGGCCAGAAACATGATATACAACAATCCCACAGTACCATATAAAATGATACTGCTGTCGCGCAACATCAGATTAAAGCCATTGGGCCCGATGAGCGCCCCCGCAATAATTAAACCAATCAGGTGGGGAATCTTCAGTTTGTTCAGCAGTATCGGCGCAAAAAGGATGATAAACAAAATAACTGAGAAAATCAGCACCGGATTTTTCAGTGGAAAGTTTATTTCAAATACGTGTTGTAATAAAGTCATTCAGGTATTTTAGGGTGTGGCACATATAAAAGCATGATGCCTCATTGAACCGCAAATAGTTTAAAAAACATATTCAGGGCCTTACCTGCAAAAATACAACCCTTCACTTAAAAACACGACGTAAAGATTGAGTGCTCATGCTTTCATGCCGGAATGGTTGGACGGTACTGCAACTTTTTTGTATTCAGTTTTTGTGGATACAAAATGTCGATGGCTGTTTCGTAACCCTCTTCAGCAATACGTTTCAGGCGTTTGCTTTGTTTGATTTTCCGAATCAGATAGATGGCCAGTGCAGTGGTTGCTGTGATGGAAATGGCCGACAGGAGTAGTGTGGTAGTTTTCATGTACGATTAATTTATGCAAAACTACACAAACAAAATGCCTGCCAGTTTAATACATTGTTAAGTTATTTTTATTACAATGTTTACTCAGCGTGACTGAACAGTCGTGCTGCCAGTTTTTTATCATGTCCGTACACATCTTTGTTGAAGTGTATGGAATTTTCCACATCCACCCAGGCGGTAAAGTATGTGATCATCACCGGTATGGCTTCGGGCAGGGTTACCCAGGTTTCCTTATTCTTATGCATGGCTTCCTGAATTTTCTCATCCGTCCATTCAGGTTGGTTGCGCAACAGATACTTAGCCAGTTCAACGGGTTTCTGCAAGCGGATGCAGCCGTGGCTGAAGGCGCGTTGTTCACGTTCAAAGAGGCTTTTAGAAGGGGTGTCATGAAAATAAATATTGTAGCTGTTGGGGAATAGAAATTTCACCAATCCGAGCGAATTGCTTTTTCCGGGTTTTTGACGCACCACCGGAACTCCATTATTATAACCGGTGATTTCCATATTGTTTCGGGCAAGGTAATTTTTATTCCTGCGCATTGCCGGTACAATTTCATTTCGGGCGATAGACATGGGGACATTCCAGTAAGGGGCGAATACAATGTATTTCAGCTCATCATTGAATATAACGGAGTTATTGGCCACGGTACCCACAACAATGTTCATAGATAAAACTACCCGGTTATCTTCGAATACCCTCAACCGATAGTCAGGAATATTGGCCACAATCAGCACATTTCCCTCCGTAGGCGGTAACCATCGTCCGCGTTCCATATTAATCAGAATTTGTTCAATGCGCTTTTTAACCGGCACATTGAGTTCTTTCACCAAAGAGGCATCTACTTTGCCGTTTTCATTGAGGCCGTATCTGGAGCGGGCTCTGTTCACGGCAACCTCAAGTGAATCGTCGAAGGTCAAAAGGGAGTCGGCAACAAATTGCGGGTCTTCCCAGGCGAGACGCTTTTTCACTTGCACAATGATGCTGTCCTTGCTTCCTTTTGCAAATGATTTTTTCAGTACCGGTAAAGTATCCCATCCACCTTTTTCATCCATGGCTGCATAGTCTTTGAGTTTACTTTGCAGGTTCATGTACACGCTGTTCACCGGTTCCCATTGTTTCAGGTTTTTTCCCTGGTGTGTAACCAGTGAGTCGAGCAGGGCAACCACATCCAGTTTTTTGCGTGGGATATGCCATTGCAGCGATTCAGGATCTATTGTGCCCGCATAGGCGTACTGTGCATAGGCGAAAAAGNNTGAGTTAGTTTTAATTCGATATTGGCCTGCTCTTCCGGAAGGATGCTATAAGTACTGTCGTTCAGTATCCGTTCCATGGTTTGTTCAAAAAGGGTATCCCGGAGGAGATTGGTGCGGTTAGATGTAACATAAAAATTCCTTAGGTTCCAGAAGGTGCGGGTTTGTTCAGCCACTCCATCTTCGGTAAACCAGGCGTATTGAAAGTTCCTGGAGATATAAAAGTTGAGGATGCGCTGGGCGGTATCCTGCATGAATTGGTGCTCCTGAATAAATCGATCCACATAGGCACTGTCGAATACAAGCCGGGTAATGGCGGTTTGAGCGGTTATCGTGGTGTCTTGCTGTACCACCGGCGGGCTTTGTGAAGTGGAGTTCCTGCATTGAACGTGAAAAAATACCATCATCAACAGGAGTACGGGAATGAGCAATTTATTCATGGGAAGTTTCAGGTGTTTGGGGTATGGGTAAATTAGGAATTCAATGTATATGAATAGGCGGTAAAATACAATTTTTTACTATCCACCAAATGAGTTGAATAATATTTTTAACGTTTGTGCGTTTATTATCCAGAGCTAATCTATGAAGCGCATCAAGTCCCGTGGGCAGGCAACTGCTTACGGGGCTTTGCTATTGGAACATGTCCTGAAATTCCGTATCTTCGTACGCTGAACATGCTGATTACTCAACACGATATTATTTTAAAGGTCAATTACCGCTTGTATGGTATTTGCAGTGCCTTTCTGTGCTCTTTCAGAATGTTTTATGCTTTTTGTTCAAAGTTGTATTTTTTATCCTCCTTCAAAGACTTTGACAAACAGGTAAGGGGCTGATTCTGCCGCTTTCGTTTCAACTTTATCAATCACATTAATTAAAAGCTTCGCTTCAGGCGGGCATGTTGTTTTTTAAACTATAAATTTCAATGCTATGCAACAAACACAAACCTTAACGGTATTATCAGAGGATTATAAGAAGATACTTTCTTGGCTGCGCGATGGACATTTGCTGAACGCGATGGACAGCCGGCTTATTCATCAGTTAAAAGAAGAATTGCAGAAAGCACGGCAGGTAAACCGCGAGGAGATGCCGGCCGATGTGGTGCGTTTATACTCCACCGTAACGGTATTGGAACAAGGAAAGAGTAATCCGGTAACCTTTACCATTGTACCTCCCGGCCATGCATCCATACCGGAGAAGAAAGTATCGCTGCTGGCGCCGATGGCTACGGCTTTATTCGGTTATCGTACGGGCGACCGGGTAGAGTGGGAAGTGCCGTCGGGCTGGAAAACCTTCGTCATTCAACAGGTAGTGAACGCCGATTAAGGCGTCACTACCGTCTTTCACTGATAAAGTAGCTTCGGTCGTATGTGCCCGGCTTAGCGTGATTACCCTCTTTGAAATTGAAATGGATGTAGTTGATGTCCCGGAGTTCTGTTAAGTTGTAAGTAACCTCCTGTAAATAATAAAAAGGCCCCGTAGATCCCATCCGATTGGTCAGGTAACGGCTGTCGGCAATTTTAAGATACAGTGTATCCCCCGAAAGTTTTTCTGTTTCCAGTTTCACTTCAGGATACTGAGTGTTCATCCATTCAATGATGGATGCATAATTCAGTGAATCTTGTGGAATAGGACGTACTTTTCTGATCTCAATATTTCCGGCAGTATCTGCATCGGCAGACCAGAAGTACTGCGCATCCGTAATCACGGGAGTTTCTGTTTGCACATTGGTAGAATCAACAGGAGCCGGTGTTTCGGGTTGTTTATCCTGGCCTCCGCAAGCGGCGAGCAAAACAGATATTGCAGCAATTGGAAAGTATTTTTTCATATAGTATAATTAGCGTTCTTGAATGCCCAAGACCTTAAAAAGTTTGTTTCTGGAAATATAGCTGTTGTACACCCACACTTTTTTCCCATCCTGATAAATATGAAGCAGCGGTATAGCTTTCACTTTAAGTTGATTGGATAGATAAACGTTTTCGTCTACGTTTATCCGTAATACTTTTACTGCATCTCCATATTTCGATTCAATTTCTTTCAAATATGGCTCCATTTTTTTACATGGACCACACCAGGGAGCATAAAAATCTACTAAAACTTTTCCTGAGGATACCGCCTGATCGAATGCTTCTTTACTGATTTTATCTGTTGGCGTGAATAATTCATTTAACGGCAGTTTGGCCTGTTTCCAGCCTTTATAGCCGCCTTTCAACTCATACACATGCCTGTACCCGTTGGAGCGCATCCATTCAACAGCCTCCGCACTTCTACCACCGCTTTGGCAATAAACAAACAATACCTGAGCGGTATCTATAGATTGGATTTTCTGCCTGAAATCATCATCGTAATAATCCATATTAACGGCATTCAGGATAAACCCTTTGCTGTATTCAGCCGGCGTGCGGATATCAATGAGCATGGCTGTTTTGACGGAAGTGTACTCAGCATAAAAATCCTTGGCAGCCAGTAACCGGTTTGACTGCGCCTTCAGCGAGCTGCAGGAAACAATTAAAATCAGAGCAATCAACCAACTTTTCATACTTCTAGCTTAGGTTCGAAAATGAATCATAAAGTTACGCAATATCTCCATCCATATATTTTAGCGACCCGAAACTGCTTTTAATCCAATAATAGAGGCAATGAGTGTACACAAAAAGAATATCCTCCAGAAATCAGTAGATTCCTTGAAAAAAATCATGCCCATTGCAGCGGTTCCTATGGCACCAATTCCTGTCCACACTGCATAGGCGGTTCCTAAGGGCAGGCTCTCGGTAGCCTTAATCAGTAAATACATGCTTATAGCAAGACATACCGCAAAACCGACATACCAGCCAATGGCCTGTCCGGATGGCGCACTCCTCGCTTTGCCTAAACAAAACGCAAACCCCACTTCAAACAATCCGGCAATAATGAGTATTATCCAGTTCATACCTGTAATTTCAACCAAAGTTATCGTATTTATGGAGTGATAAAATATTGCAGTACCATTGGGCGTGTGATAAAAAAGCCTGGTTTAAAGTTGATGGGAAACTCCACACATTTCATGCAAAAAAAGCTCATAGTTTCAAACTTTGTATTTTTGTGCACGCTCTAAAAAACGCATTGGCATTAAAGCATTAAACAGAAAAGACATTGACAGAAAAAACTTACCCGATAGATAAAATTGTAAGGCCCGTACAAAAGTTTATACAGCACGAAAAATCCGGCGGTATCACTTTAGGCATCAGTGTGCTGTTGGCGATGTTTCTGGCAAATTCTATGTGGTCGGAGGAGTACTTCCATTTCTTTGAACATAAATTGGGTTTTGTATTTGACGACGTTAAGTATTTTGAATTTACCCTGCACCACTGGATTAACGACGGGTTGATGTCCATTTTCTTTTTTGTGGTAGGGTTAGAGCTGAAAAGAGAAATCGTAGGAGGTGAGTTGTCTAATCCAAGAAAAGCCATCTTGCCCATTGCTGCCGCTCTTGGAGGCATGGTGGTGCCCGCATTGATTTATATATCGCTGAATCATGAAGGCCCTCAGCAAGCCGGCTGGGGTATTCCCATGGCTACCGATATTGCATTTGCGCTGGGAGTGTTGTTTCTGTTAGGAAAACGAATTCCTTTATCATTAAAGGTATTCTTAACGGCTCTGGCCATTGTAGATGATTTAGGTGCCGTGCTAGTAATTGCACTCTTTTATACTGCCGACATTTCCATTACCAACCTCTTTATTGGATTAGGATTTGCTTTAGTTATGTATGTTGGTAACCGGATGGGTGTTCAAAATGTACTGTTCTATGCCATCTTTGGAATTTTGGGTTTATGGACATCCTTTTTGTTATCGGGTGTTCATGCAACCATTGCATCTGTAATTGCAGCATTTACCATTCCGGCAGATGTACGCATCAAAGAAAGTTTGTACATCGATAAAATTCAGCATTTCCTCAATAAGTTCAAATCTGTTGACCCGAACGATAAAATTCCGATTCTCACGCATACGCAACTGCATATTCTGGATGAAATTAAAAAGAAGACGGATCAGGCAATCCCTCCATTGCAAAAGCTCGAGCATGCTATGCATCCGTTTGTAACCTTTGTAGTGATTCCCATCTTTGCGTTAGCTAATGCCGGAGTTTCACTGAATATTGATCTGGAAAATCTTTTCAGTACCAACATTGCCATAGGCGTGGCGCTGGGTTTACTGCTGGGAAAAGTAGTGGGCGTGGTTGGGTTTACTATGTTGATGGTGAAAATGAAAGTAGCGCCTTTACCGGCCGGCATGAACCTTAAGAATCTGTTCGGATTGGGATTGGTTGCCTCCATCGGTTTTACCATGTCACTCTTTATCAGTTCGCTGGCCTTTAACCAACCTGAATTTCACGTACAGGCTAAGATTGGTATTTTTGCTGCATCCATTATCGGAGGAGTGTTAGGATACTGGGTGCTCAGCAGTAATACACCTAAAGGGCGCAGATAAAAAAAAGTTCAACCGAAAGATTTTGTAATACAATCATCCCTGCAGTTGAACCTTTATATAGGAGATATGATAAATTCTATCGCTGTTACTTTGCAGCAGTTTTTCCCGTACCTAACACATGATCGATTACCTGTATCATCGTTTTCACATAGAAGAACCGGATGCCTTTGATATAGGCCGGATTAATTTCTTCCACATCTTTTTGATTCTGTACCGACAGCACCACTTCTTTAATTCCGGCTCTTTTGGCAGCCAGTATTTTCTCCTTGATTCCACCCACTGGCAGTACTTGTCCGCGTAACGTAATCTCTCCGCTCATGGCCACAAAGGGCTTCACTTTTTTATTCAGATAAGCGCTGGCCAGGGCGGTCA
>DPFD01000067.1:7823-10353 GCA_003534175.1 Chitinophagaceae bacterium | reverse complement strand
CCTGAATTTACCTACATGACCATTCGCGCTACCGGAACCATGAACGGCAAGCCCGCCGGTGCCACCTTCGAGCTGTATGACGAACGGGATTCCGCAACCGGATTTTCATCCATGAGCCGCACTACGGGATACACCTGTACGGCAGCGGTGCAACTTTCCATGCATCAGCCGTTACCGTCCGGCATTATTTTCCCGGAACGGCTTGGCGGAAACACTCAATACTACACGCACATCATGGAATACCTGGCGGCGCGTCGGGTATCATTCAAAATGAAGATGGAGGAATTATAGTTTAACCGTCTTGAAGGTTTTGCGTATACCGTTCCCCGTTACCTTAATCAGGTACATCCCTTTGGGCAGGGAACGCAAAACGATTTCTGCCTTGGGAGTGGTGAAGGATTGTTGCAGAACACGATGTCCCTGCATATTGTACACCTGTACCACCACGGGTTCTGTGAGCACATCCAAATTGGTTTCTACCACCACATGGTTTACAAATGGATTAGGGTAAACCTCTACGCTCACCGTGGGCAATGGCCCAGGATCCGGAGGCAAAGGCGCCCCACTGGCGCGGGTACTGTCGCATTGAAACGCATTCAGCATTTCATTCCTCAGCCCGCCAATGGCAAACACGCTGCGCATCTTAATTTTTTGTCCGTGTGTAAACATACTCATACATCCATCATCGGTCAGGTCCATGTAATGTATGAACATATCCCCATGTCCGTCTAAGGAACAATCACTCACTTTCGGATAAGTAGGGCAACCGTTGTTATAACTTTTCTGACGGGGCGTATCATCCACATCATCCGATGCACAAATAGCATCACCCCAGATGTGTTTGAGGCCCATCCAGTGCCCTACTTCGTGTGTGGCCGTTCTGCCTTCATTGTAAGGTGCCCGCAAATTCCCCACGGTACCAAACACATCCCAGTTAACTACGATGCCGTCGAGTTCACGCTGAAAACCGGGAACAGAGGCATAGCCCAGGCTGCGGCCAAACAAATTACATACCCAGATGTTGAGGTAATGTTCAGGGTTCCATACATCCGATCCACCAGCGCTGGAAAACTTCATGGCATCATCGCCCATGAAAGGGTTTACGTTGGTGTATTTGCGTACAATACCGGTGGTGGGACGCCCCATGGGGTCAACCCGTGCCAGACAAAAACGAATGCGTGTATCAGCCGCAAGATGTTGAAACGCTGTAGGTATAGCATGTCTGTTATCATTGCTGAGGCCGAAGTCGCGGTTCAGCGCCTCAATTTGTGAAATCACCTGAGCATTGGAAATGTTATGCTCCGGAAGATGGTACAACACATGCACCACCACAGGAATATAAATAATAGCATCGGCAACGGTATCCTGCTGTGTAGCGGAAGCTAAAGAGCTGCCGGTTGTATAGTTTCTCTGAAAATAAGATGCCTCAGTATTACAGGTACGCTGTGCCGCAATATCAGTTACTAAAAAAAGTGCAATCGCAAAAAATAAGGCCCGCATTGAAAAGTTGTTTTGATGGTATCAACATTTTTCAAGAGGTAAAAGGAATAATAAGGCCTTTTAAATAGGATGAGCGGTAAGCGATTAAATCTACAGGATATGTTGGAAAAAAAATCGGGCCAAAAGAAAACCTTCCGGCTCAGAGGATGGTACAAAGTACAACGGATTTTATAGATTTTAAAACTTTTGCACATTTTTTTTTAAACAGGCTGGCTGAACTAAGGTAGAGTTGNNTTTCAGCCCTATTGTTGCTCAGTGCCTGTGGATCAAACGACCGCCCGGCCGAGGACCCCACCCTGCGTACCTCTACCTACGGCATCCCTCCCGCGGTAAACCTGAGTTATACGGTAGTTGCCCAGCGCCCCCATGATACCAGTGCCTATACACAGGGACTTCAATGGTACAACGGGAAGCTGTACGAGGGCACCGGCGATTTTGAAGAATCCTCCCTGCGTGTGAACGACAGAACTACTGGCCGTGTGCTGGAAAAACACATGATGGGTTCAGCGGAAATTTTTGGCGAAGGCATCACCATCCTGCGTGATACGCTCTACCAGCTCACCTGGAAAAACCGTAAAGTGTTTGTGTACACCTTGAATGATCTATCGAAACCCTTCAAAACGATCGAATGGCCCTATGAAGGCTGGGGCATTACCAATAACGGCAGTGAACTCATCATCAGCGACGGTTCTGCCAATCTCTATTTTGTAGATCCCTCCACATTTCGTGTATTGAACACCGTTAGAGTAGCCGACCACCGCGGCACGGTAAAGGAACTGAATGAACTGGAATACATTAACGGATACGTATATGCGAATGTGTATCTTACCTATGATATTGTTCAGATTGACCCCGAGAGCGGACACGTAAAAGGCCGGATGCAGTTCGATCAGCTACTGTCGAACAGTGAAAAAACAGCCCGAACCGATGTGTTCAATGGCATTGCCTGGGATTCAGCCGCCAATGTACTGTTGGTAACCGGAAAAAGATGGCCCAAACTATATGAAATCAGGATTAATCAGTAAAGACC
>DPFD01000067.1:0-7798 GCA_003534175.1 Chitinophagaceae bacterium | reverse complement strand
ATAGCAGTACGTTCTGCGCACCAACAATCCACTCAAGTTCGGGTGGTATTAATCTTTCTTTTTTCTGAGCACGTATATCAGTGAGCTGCATCGCTCCCGTTTGCGCAGCGCATGAATGTTTGAACGCAATCCGGTAAACATGCCCTGGAGGAATCCCAGTCTGCTGCCCCGGTACTTTTCGCTCAGCATACTCACATAAAAGCTGTCAAACCACATCGGCAGGGTTTGTTCTACGGTAAACTGGTGCATCGCTGCCAACTGACGCATACTGGCGGGAGAGAAATGATACAAATGCCTTGGAACATCCCACGCAGCCCAGTATTCTTCATAATGTGTGGCATCTAAACTGGTATAGTTGGGAACAGCAATGAGCAATACACCATTGTTAGACAATAATCGGTGCAGGTGATTCATATACTCGTGCACATCATGCACATGCTCCAGTACATGCCACAGGGTTATCACATCGGCTGAAATGTTCAACGTATTCAATGCTTCAGCGGGTAATGCTTCAATTTGATGTAATTCCAAAGCCACTTTGCGGGCCTGTGCTTCCGGCTCAACCGCAATCACTTTCCAGCCGGCTTGTTGCATGGTTCCGGCAAAGGCGCCCGTGCCACAGCCCACATCGAGCAAGGTACCTTGTGTAGTGCCCGCCAGCCGGTTTACCAGTTTACGTTTCAACTTCAGCGTTACTCCCCTCACCCAATGGTACAACTGATGCACCAGGCCTTTTCGTGTATCCGTATGCGATATATAGGAATCGGCGTGGTAATACCGGCCCATCTGATCCGGTTCAGGAATCACTCCCGTAAAACGGGCCGTGCAATCATGGCAATGAATAATGGGAAACACTTCACCGGTAGCGGTATAATCTTTTGCAGTTAAACATTGCTGAAGGTTACCGGAAAGGCATACAGGACAACTAAGCTGTTGAATCATGTGGTATGGTTGTAGCACCCTGCGCTCAGGGAATAGCTTCATAAGTTTTGGGGGCCTGAACTTCCGGAACCGGCTGTGAACTTCCAAATCCCGTACGATAGCGCCCGTCGATCATATAATAGGTTACACACACTGCGGATATTAAAAACAATACCAGTGCCCACACCCACCACCAGGATCTTTTCACTTCGGCAGATGTAGCATAATAGGCCGTCATCCGTTCTGAATCACTCTCGGTATCTCCTACCAGTATCTGGTGACTATCTCTGCGTACTACACGCTCCGCCGGTACCGGAGCCCACAATCCTGAATGAGTTTCCACGCCATGAAAAGCCATCTTTCCATCGGCATCAGACACAAATGTACCCAGTGAGGGCAGTTGTGTTTCCTTACCCGGAATTCGCAATCCATCGCAAAAGCGACTCAGATGTGTTCGTGCATCCGTTTCCGTTATACCTGTTGCCCGGGCAATAAATTCTACCAGTCCGTTGTCGAACACGTTGCTGTCCATCAGGTGTATTTCTGCCACAGGAGCATACATCATCTGGTCGCCGGAAGCATATGCCGCATGGCGATTCAATACACGGAGTTCACCAATACCCGGCAAGGAGCATTTTTGTTTAAAAAAGAGATATTCCGCAATCAGGTGCTGCATATTATTCGTTCGTATTACAAATGTACAATGATTCCTCCCAGGAATTGAATTCCATATACCGGGTACATATTCCAACGGCGGTATTTATCATTCAGCACATTGTTCACATCCATCCATACGCTGAACTGCTTATTGATGGCGTAAGAGGCGCCAAAACTCAGGTCAGTACCTCCTTTCATCGTAAACGACCCGTTGTTCTTATCAAATGAACGGGCTCCGCCAAACATATATACATCGCCCTTCAGTTGCAGTTTTTTCATAGCCTGATACCTTACTGAACCAGAAATTTCAAGTGGCAGCATGTTCCAGGCTCTACTATACTGCTTCATACCTGTAAACCCGTTCAGGGTTACGCTACCGTTCACCGTGAATTTATCCTGTAAAATGTAACTCACGTTACCGTGTATGCGCAGGTTGTTGAGCCGCTCTTCGGTGCCGGTAATGAAATGGTTGGTAAAGGCGGTGGTGTCATTCAGGAACAACAATGCATCAGACAACTGCACCCACGAAACCTTACCTCCTATATTAAAATGACTCCCCAGTGAAGTACGAATACCACCATAAAATTCGGTTTCCTTGGTATTGATGCCATTGAAGGGCCCCCGGATAAATGGGTTCATCTGTGCCAGATTACCGGCAGTGTTTTTATGGATACGACCAATCCATCCGCCCTGCAATACAAAACGGTCGTTCAGGTTCACTTCAAAATATACATCCGGCAATATGGCGCCCGTTTTATTATACCACACCGGCGATAATCCCGCGTGAATAAACGCGCCCGATGCGAAGTACTTCACGGCGGGGGATAAACGAATCACACTATTGGTAAACGCAGATTCACCGAGGTTTCCATCCGGATTATAGCGTGTGATATCTGCATTCGCGGTAAACTTTACGAGTAATTCATCACTGAACTTTTTTTCAACCGGCGCATTTATAATGAATGATGTTTCTGTAAACTGATCGGCGAGTGAAAAATGTTGGATGCGGATGGAGGGATCATAATTAATTCCATACGGGCCTGGGCGTGTGTTCTTGATACCAGCCCCTAAATGGAACTGCTGAAAGTACTGCTCCACATCATCTTTCTCCGGCTGATACAATGAATGATCGTAACCGTACAAATGATAACGGTCTAGTGCCACCCCGGCAGTGGCATTCAATTCAAACTGTTCACCAAAATAAGTGCCTTTGGCTTGCAGAGCTGTTTTACTGAAATCCTGGTGTTCAATGGGGCCCTTGGAGGATATATGATCTGCATATAGATTCACCACATGCGTTTCACCATTTCCAAAAACACCGGCAGCCTTCAGGTAGGGAGTTGATATATTTCCGAAGCCGGCTTTTACATAATATCGCTTTCCGATATCAGGAGTGGTATCGGTATCAAGCGCCAGCGCATTGAGCGGTACAGGCTGGTATGCATAAAACAATTTTTGTACAGGAACTGAATACGGAGCCACACGCCGGTTGGTATCCTGTGAGAGATGCGTTCCGGAGAATTGAATTTTAGAAGCATTGCGTAACACCGGTTTATAGGTAGATATAATTTCTACTGAGGGTTGACGAGTGGTATCGCGCTGTGCGATAACCGTATTTCCGGCAAGCAATACACACGCAGTGAATAAAATGTATTTCATATCAATGTCAGATGTAGGGTTAGTCAGCTAATTTGGATTGTTTCTTTTCTTCGGTGATAGCCTGATTCAATTTTTCACGTGCCTCCTGTTTCAGTTCTGGTATGGCAGCATTTTCCGCCACACTTTCATAGGTTGCTTTTGCATTGAAATAATCTTTCTGTTTCAGGAAGATATCACCCAATAAAATATACGAACGTGTGAGCCAGAAATCATATGAACCGGTTTCTTTAATCACAGCGTTCGCTGCTTTTTCCGATGCCTTTAAATCGTTCAATATAAAATAACTCACAGCTGTTTCATAACGGGCGTCTGCACCCCAGCCCGATTTATTAATAACCGACACCGCTTTAAATGCCTGAATAGCACCGGTATGGTCGTTTTTGAGTTGGAGCGATTTACCCAGTACCAGATTGGCAATGGATTTATCATCAGTACTCAATCCTTTTTTTGAAAGCAACTCTTTGGAAATTTCATTGGCCTCGTCGTAGTCTTTGAGTTGATACAAACTCCTCACCAATCCCCGCAATGCAATCATCAGGTTTTCCTCCGTTGCAGCATTTTCCCTCACCATTAAAAAGTATCTTTTGGCGGCTGCATAATCTTTGGTTTCGAAATACGTAATTTGTCCGGCTTCCAATGCAGCACGTTCATAATACGTACTCAATCCGCTGCGAATTACCTGATCGAATCCGCGCAACGCTTCTGTAAATTGTTTTTTCTCTAAATAGCAAATGCTGCGGGTGTAACGGGCATCGAGGATGTACCGGCCATTGGCGTACTCAGACATATAGGTTTCCAGTCCGGGTATAGCGGCATCACACCCCTTGCTGGCATAACGCATTGAAACTGCCGCGTAGCTGAGGGAATCTGCTTCTGAAACATCCACATCTCTGCCCACTTTACGCATCAGCGCCAGGTAATCATTCAATCTGTTTTCCTCTACATAAATATCTTTCACAATCGTCATGGCTTCTTCTGCCTCCGGAGTGCGCGGATAGCGTTCAATCAGTGTAGTGTACTGGTTCAATGCTTCGCGGTTATTGCCCGTGTTGTAATGAACCAATCCGAGTTTCAGATACGCCTTCGGTTTAAGCGCGCCGTCGGGAGCCGCCAATATTTTATTCAGATATGGTACGGCGGCGTTGAATTTTTCATCGGCAATGTGGGTTTGCGCCATCTCAAAGTTTGCGTCCTGCAACAAGGTACTGCCGGGGTACGATTTCTCCAGTTGCTGCATGATTTTAATTTTCTCTGCACTACTGCTCACACCTGCAATCATAGCGGTTTGATACATCGCATAATCAGCGGATGGCCATCCCTGGCGAGTTACTGCATTATATATTCCACTGGCTTTATTGAATTCACGCAGCATGTAGTATGCATCCCCTAAACGTACATACGCATCTTGTTTCACCGGTGTGGTGGCAGTGGCAGCTGAATGACTCACTGCCTCAAATTGTGTTTGTGCAGCACGGTAATTTTCCTTGTACAGGTAACTGTACCCCAAATTGTATCTCGCAGCATCCATATTGCTTTCACCCTGGGCAGGCACGTTGGCCTGAACGAACTGTGTACCATGACGAATCGCATCATCATAACGTTGTTGCCTAAACGCAATTTCACTTTTCCAGAAGTGTGCATAGGCCGTCAGTGATCCGGCATTCGGGTTAGACAATACATCTGACAATAACATATCCGCCGCAGCCAGTTGCTGGTCATTAATAAGTTCTATGGCTCGCCCATGTAAAATGCGGGGATAGGATTTTTGCATAGCCATGGAAGGATTATTAAATCCACGGTAAATTTCGAGGGCTTCGCGATAGTTGTTGGTATTGGCTAAAATGGCAATCAGAATTTCCTTGGCTTCCGTATCGAGTGAAGAAGCGGGATAATCGTTGATATAGCTTCTGATTTCCTGAAGGGCGATATCCTGATATCCCAATTCATAGGATAATTTGGCGTAGTTGAATCTTGAAATGCGTTGTTGTTCGGCATGGCTGCTATTGAACGCACTGAACTGAAACGCGCTACGTGCATTGGGCTTATCTCCGGCTTTCAGATAGAGGTCGCCCAGCAAATACATACTGTTTTGCGCCATGGAATCACGTTCGCTGCTCAGTTGTTTAAAACCGTCGATGGCTTTAGGATAATCTCCCGTCATGTAATAACAAAAACTCAGTTCGTACAACACTTCCTTACTTACTTTATCAGATTGTGCTACATAATCCTCCAGTAAGGGTAATGCAGTACGGTAATCCTGCTTTTCAAAATAGAGTTGTCCGATCAACAACTTCAATTGTTTTTCATAATACAGTGCCCCGCCTTTTTCCAGCACGGAAGACCCATACCGCATGGCCTCATCTTTCATCCCCTTGAAATGATAAATCTCCGCAATATAATACGGCACCACTCCCTGAAAAGGATCCGTAGTTTCAACCAAGCGGTATGCAGACAATGCCTTATCATAATCCTTATCCCGGTAGGCAATGAAACCATAATAGTAATTGGCGGGAATGTAGTAAGGATGATCCGGCAACTGATGAATTTCATCGAACAGGGGTTTGGCCTCGGCATATTGTTTCAAATTAAAATAACCGTATGCTTTTTCAAATTTTGCATTGGCTACTTCCTCGTTAGACAGGTTATCCCATCCTGCAATATCAAAATACTCAATAGACTTTTCATATTTTCCGGTGAGATAATAATAATGTGCAAGATGGTATCCCATCAATTGTTTACGTGGCACATTACCGGTACTGTGGATGTAGGTTTCTGCAGCGTCCGCGGCGGCTTCATGCATCAGTTTTAACCGGCATGCCAGGTAGTAGTATTGAACATCCTCCACCCTGTACGTGAAATCACTGATGGTATTCGGCGGATACATTTCTGTAAGCTCGTACAACAACGGATATGCCAGCGCATAATGTTCATTGATAAAAAATTGCTGAGCTGTTTTCAATTTCAACTCAGGATCTGTAACGCTGTGTGTTCCCTGGGCCATTGAAACAGATTGAAGCATGACAAAGGTCAGCGCAAATAGGAAAGGTTTTAACATCATCGGATTATTTCTTTTACCGTGGGCAAATTTATAACTACATACCTATCATTGATGGATAAATTCCAGAAAACTTGTACGCAAAATGTAAACAAAATCAATCTAATCGAATCTCGCTGTTAAAAGATTGGTAAACCAAAATGGTCAGCAATTCGCTGAAAGCCCTTATTTTTATGCGTTAACTGATACCAATGAAAAAATTAACCTCTACCAAATACAGTGCTGCTGCATTTTCTGTGGCATTGTTGCTCCTTAGGATTGTTACCGGCGGACTTATGATGAACCACGGGTACGAAAAACTGATTTCTTTTTCGGCCCGAAAAGATACATTCATGAATTTTTTGGGATTGGGCAGTACCTTATCCCTGTCCCTCACCATCTTTGCCGAATTCTTCTGTGCATTGTTTATCATACTTGGCTTGTTTACCAGACTGACAGCCATTCCGTTGATTGTGGTGATGTGTGTGGCTTTATTCAAGGCACATCAGGGGAGTTTCTTTGGTGATGGTGAGATGGCCACCTTATACCTCGGTGCCTTTTTAACGATATTAATTGTAGGCCCGGGACGATTCAGCATTGATGCCATGACCGGAAAATAAGACCATGTATACATTTGATACGCCGATACGGATCCATTATGCACTCACCGACCAAATGGGTGTGGTATATCACGGTCACTATGCACAATTTTATGAAATTGGCAGAACCGAAGCCATCCGGAATCTTGGTTATACGTATAAAGATGTAGAGGCCATGGGCATCATCATGCCCGTAGTGGATTTACACATGAAGTTCATACAACCTGCACGGTATGATGATATCATCACCGTTCGAATCACCATTCAGGAGTTGCCCCTGCATCATAAAATGGTGTTTCATGGTGAAATTTACATAAAAGAAAAACTCATCAATACCGGAACGGCTACTTTGTATCTGATGGATGCCAAAACCATGAAGCGCGTTGCCCTGCCTGATCCTCTGATGGAAAAACTCAGCCCCTTTTTTGATACGGATAAATCCTGAAGGATCAGTTCATACAAGTTATTGTACTTTCAGTATATCCAGCACCCTCCACATTTTTTCGCGTACGGCCGAGGGATTACCATCAAAGTTGTTCACGATAAATGCAAAAACAAATTCTTTACCCGAGAGGGATTTTACCACACCGGTATAGGAGCGCACCCCACTGATGTATCCGCTTTTCATGCGGATGCCGTTCATCACCGGAAGGTTTGAAAAAAAACGATTATACCAGGGACGTGTACGTGCAAACCTAATGGCTTCCACAAGGGTTTGGGTAGAAATTTTATTATTGGGCGACAATCCGCTGCCATCAATGATTTGAACAGCGCCGGATGGGATACCCCGGTTCATCCAGAAGTCCCTTATCACTTCAATACCACAAGGCGTGCATGCACCAGTACCTTTAATCCATCCGATGGTTTTAACCACGCTTTCGCCGAATGCATTGATGCTTTTCTGAAGAAACCAATAATCAATGGCAGC
>DPFD01000270.1:4521-10904 GCA_003534175.1 Chitinophagaceae bacterium | reverse complement strand
GATACGAGTATCCTTCCCCCTTAATTAAAAATACGAAAAAAAATTTTTTTCGCCAATTTTTTAAATCACATTTTCGGGTACCCTACCCAGTTAGAACCCATTGGGGTTATTGCTTTTTGCTGCCGTGGCAGATTTTTTAACCCACACAGGCCAGTCCTCACCACTGATCAGTCGTCGCATTTTCTCCATACAAACGAAAATCGAAACACCAGATATCTGGAATCCGAATGGTTTCAATATTGGTAGCTGCATGTTATATAATCATACTACCTCATCAAGGGTGCATAATACTGATGTGACATTTTGTGTACACATGATTCACTGAAGGCGTACACCATTCATCCTTGGCGAGTCTCCTTCCCCCGACACATAAACCACGGGAATGAACACGAAGAGGGGCTCGTCAGAAGTTCAAATGAAAAATCATTTTAATTGAGTTAAATTAATAAATATTCTTATTCGTTTATTTTACCTTAGCTCGTTAAATTAAATTCAGGATATAACCAATTGGGCAATACTTCGAACTCTTAGAGGTAAGTATAACAGACGCCAGTAACATTATGAGATTATGCAAGACATACTATTTGACTTTATTTCAAAGTACGTTTCTCTTACAGAGGAAGAGAAGAACGCAATCGTTTCCCTAGATATATTTCACTCCGCAAATAAAGGAACTCTTTTACTAAGAGAAGGAGAAAAAACAAAGAATAGTTTCTTTGTTTTGAAAGGCTGTATCCGTACATATTACATCATAAATGGAGAGGAAAAGTCCACGGCATTCTACACTGAAATGGAAGGACTAACTCCTCATTGTGTTAAAGACGGAAATCCATCGGAATATTTTATAAGCTGCATAGAGGATACTATTCTTGTCGTCACAGATGCTGATATGGAAGAAAAGATGAACAATAAATTTCCAAAGTTTGAAACTATGTGCAGAATGCTTTCTGAAGAACGTTTGGCCAAACAACAAATAGACTTTGACGAGTTTAAAACTTCTTCCCCTGAACAACGCTATCTGAACTTACAGCAAAAGAGACCAGACCTTATCCAACGTGTGCCTCAACACCAATTAGCAAGTTATTTGGGTATAAAACCGCAATCATTAAGTCGGTTAAGAGCAAGAATTCTTGAAAAGAAATAAAAGTTGAGATACGTTACTTAACTTAAGTGAACGTTTTTAAGCTACTTGCCAATCTAATTTTGCAGTATCATTTTAACATCATTGGTAAAAGGTATGCAAAAGAAAAATGTATGGATTGGATTGATTGTAGTTTTGGCAAGTACTTTACACGTGAATGCTCAAAATGCTAAAAAGGACAGTACTTACAAGAGGTGGTTCGTAGGCAGTTCGCTTTATTTGTTAGGCAATTTTGCTAAAGTAAATAACCCGGAGTATGTACAATTAAATGTTGGATACAGGATAACACCTAAAGATGTTGTGTCCTTTAGATTTAAAAGATCAATTTACGCCTGGCCTTTAGGCATCCCATTTGCGTCACCGTCCTTTGATGCCCCGGGAAAGAACTATCCCGGACATGCACGCATACTTGCACCCACTTTAGGATACCAGCGTTTTTTTTGGAAAGGTGCTTATGCATCGGTTCAGGCTTTGAATGCTTTTGAAAAATATCTGGATGAAGACAATAATAAGATTGGAAATGGATTTACATTATATATGGATTTCTATTTGGGTTACCAGTTTAAGTTTTTTAAAAACCGTTTCTTTTTTGAACCAGCTATAGGTATTAGTTATTGGCCAATACGAACCAATGTTCCGGAATCTTTTAAATCAGTGGAAAAAAAATGGTCAAACTACTTTATTCAGCCCGGTTTTGATTTTGGGTTTAATTTTTAAGTACCATTTTATGAATACACAACGATCAACTCAAAATAAATTAGAAGACGAAAAAGTAAGTATTAAACTGAAGCTTGCTGCACTCTGGACTAGTTTGATGTTCCTCATTATATATCTGGATTACTTCCATTTATATATGCCAGGTAAGATAGCAGATATTCAGATGGGGAGGGTGTATGTATTTGATATTTCACAAGTGTTTTTAATGGTAGCATTAGCATTAGTGGCAGTTCCGGCAATGATGATTTTCCTTTCTGTTTCCTTGCCGGCTATTATAAATCGATGGGCAAATATCATATTCGCTGCATTGAATATTCCATGTATATTGTATAATCTGGCAGGCGAGGCATGGATGCACATGGTCCTGGGTGCCGTTGTACAAGTTATTCTTCTTTCTTTAATAATTCGTTATGCATGGAAGTGGCCTCGTATTGAAACAATAAATAGCAACCCAATAAATTCAAATGAAACGTCTTGATATCTTAATGAAAAACCCCATTTTATTTCTCTTTCTTGTTATAGGAATAAATGCATCGGGTCAAAGTTTGACTAGGAAAGTACTGTTCCTGGGGAATAGTTATACTTATGTAAATGATTTGCCACAAATTATAACAGTGCTGGCTGCAAGCACAGGTGATGTATTAGAATATGACAGTAATCTGATCGGTGGATATACTTTGGAAGAACATGCCGGCAATGCAGTATCGCGGAACAAAATATTATCTAAAGATTGGGATTATATTGTATTACAAGAACAAAGCCAACGTCCGTCTTTTGTAAATCCTATCGGGTTTATGCAGGGTTTTTCAAGCTTAAAAAATTTTATTAAAGCAAATAAACCCTGCACGCAGATTACTTCTTTTATGACTTGGGGACATCAAAATGGTGATGCTCAAAATTGCCCCGCCAACCCCAATGTTTGTACCTATCAGGGAATGCAGACCTTGATTACTGAAAGATATATGAGCATATCAAGTTTATACGAATCGAAAGTTACTCCCGTAGGAGTAGTGTGGAAATATATAAGAGACAATCATCCGTCCATCAATTTGTATCAGGCAGACGGCAGCCATCCATCACTTGCAGGCTCTTACCTTGCGGCTTGTTGCTTTTACACCTCTATTTTCAGAAAAGATCCTACGCTCATATTCAATAATTATGGACTTGACTCCAATACTGCAAGCATAATAAGGAGTGTAACGAAAAGTTTAATTCATGATCAAATGCTTGATTGGTACATTGGTAAATATGTGCCCGCCTCATACTTCAACTATGCTGTAGGAAATGGATTTAACGAGGTGGCTTTAAATAGCACAGGTTCTGTTTTCTATAATTCGTTAACTTGGGATTTTGGCGATGGAACTACCTCTACAGCTATAAATCCTACCCACAATTATAACACTAACGGAACCTACACNNCAATACAACTAACCACTTACAAATGTTTTTTAGGCCAAAACTTAGAATCAGTCTTTCAACGCACAGTAAATTTCTGTTCACATACCAATACTGTTTTTCCCGACACACTGATTTTATGTCCTGATTCAACAGGCACCATTTGGACACAACCTGCCGATAGTTATCAATGGTGTGACTACTATGGTAATCCCATTGCAGGGGCTACTAACCGATCATTGGTGGTTTTATCAGGTACATATAGTGTACTGACTATAGTGAACGGTTGTACAGAAATGTCACCTCAAGTTCTTGTGGATAGCTATGTAATGCTTCCCGGAGGAGTTTGTAATAGGCCAGTTGTTGACATCGAACTACCGGATAATATTGTTTACCCTAATCCTGTTAAGGACAGACTGTACATCCATGTGCAAAGTTCCATACAAAAAATAGAAGTTTATGATTTATCAGGAAGGCAGATGAAGCTGAATCCTGTTTCCGCTAATGCTTTTGATGTTTCAACTTTACCGAATGGGATGTATATTCTGAGAATATTTTTAGAGAACCGACAACGCTTATCTGCAAAATTCATAAAGCAATAAGTTCAAGGTCTGAATGCCTTTAGGTGTAGCGTAAGATATTCGAAAAGAAGATGTAGCACATCAGTCATCCCTAACACTCCATTTGTTGGTTTATCGGGGTAACCATCGTGTAACGGAACGGTTGTTTCTGAAGAAAATGTAAATCAGGCAAGAAAGTATCGGAAAGAAATATAAAAAATTAATCCAAAGCCTGCGTTGAGAAAGGTTAAAGTTTCGATTACGGTGAACGTGTACTACAGTGTAAATGTACAGGCACAAAAGGGTCAGTAATACTGAAACAAATAATATAGGTGCAAGTTCAAACATATACTTTGTATCAATCGGTCACCGATAAACAAAGTTACAGTAATCTTTCAAGTTTGCCTTTTCTTTTAATCAGGTTTTTATAATCCCATTGTATAGCCCGGGCTTTTTTTAGCCAGCGTTTCAGCGCCATGGCATCTACCTCTGTTACATCGGTATATCTTTTTTCTGCCGCTTTAAAGGTGCCTTCTTTTTGCAACTCCGGTTCATCAAAACTTTGTCCGCTTCAAAACAATAACCGTACACAATGTTTCAGCTTGCTGTACCCCACAATCGGATTTCCGTTGATAAACCAAACAGGATGTGCGTGCCATACCTTCAACTCCACATCCGGGAACTCATGCTGTATGATTTCATAGAGTTTGTCGGCAATAGCCCGGTCAGTTGCTTCCATTTTCTGATGATACTCCAATACGTCTTGTTCCATTTGTAATATTTTTCTTTCCATTGAAAGGTAAGTTTTTTTTGTTTTTAAGGGTGAATGTATCTTAAACATCGCCAACAGTTTGAGGCAATCACATCATTGCGGTATAGGCAGGTGACACGGGTTGTCTATTTTGCAGCTATCCATTTCTAATCCACAAAATAGATTGTATGCAAAAGAATTTTTTTAAAAAGCTGGCAGGATTCATTTCCATTGTATTATTACTCAATGCCTGTTCAAAAGATAATGAAACGCCTCAGTTTACAATTGAGAGTATAAAAGGTATGTTCTACTATTACGAAGACGAATCTCTCGGACGTATTCGGGTGCTTGATCTGGGGGCAGCAATCAGGCGGGGATATACCTTAGACGCTTCATTGGGCATTACGCTTCAAACAATCTGTGAAGACCGTTCAGACCAGTTGTTGTTAAAAGCCTACAAAGCGCCTGTTGGTAGTCCGTCTTATATAAACGGGGCAAGATTTGTTAAACCCTACGAAGTTCAAAATTCATGGATGTTTACCTCCAATGTTATTACGGGATTGGTGGGAGTGGATGATGATGAGTGGTTTGATGTGCACATGAATACGGATAAATTCCACGCCTTTAAATTCCATGAAATGGGAGAAGTGAATGGCGAAATGGAATACGCGATAGAAAGTGTCCATTTTCCCGGTCAGTATATCACACACACAGGCCATCCAATTCAGGGCACCAACACCATCAGTTACGCCCCATTTACGGATACGGATAGTGCGCCCCGATGGAGATTGTTTAAGCCTTCCGGAACATTTTTAGAAGGAAATTTTAATCTAATCAGCACACCTTAATAGCTGGTTCTTTAATTGCAAGATGTATGCAAGCCGACATAGCCGGGTACATTAGAGATTTCGTAAGATGTCGAGGGCTTTCAATACGGCTTCATCACCGGCATTCTGCACCCGGTAGTAACCCTCATTGCGCCACAACTGCCGTGCGATTCCTGTTTTCATGCTGTTCATGAGGAATTTCATTTCAGACGGTGTAAGGGTAGAGGTGTTCATAGAATCTTTCAATATTTGCTGGTTGAAATACTGAATGGCATTTTCGTCTATGCTGTACTGTTGCCTGAAAGCCTCAGGTGTTTTATAGATGTTGAACAGTGCAGGGAACCGGGTAGGGTAGCGATACGTGAACTGATTCACCAGGCGGTTTCCATACATATAGGCCATCGCGTATGAAATGCTGCTGGTATCAGAGGCAACCCATACATCAGGGGCTATACCACCTCCTTCATACAAAGTTTTTCCACTGGCTGTTTTAAACTTTTTACCTGTTGTATCTACGGTAGCAGAATCGGAATGAAAACCGGAGTTTTGCACTTCGCTGAAATATTTTTCATTGCCGGTTGCATAGGCCCGTTGAATGCTACGGCCTAACGGTGTGTAATAACGGGATACGGTTAACCGAAGTGCTCCGCGATTGCTCAGGTTAAATTGTTCCTGTACCAGTCCTTTACCAAAAGTGCGTCTGCCCACAATGGTGGCCCGGTCCCAATCCTGTAAGGCACCAATCAGTATCTCACTGGCGCTGGCAGTGCCTTCATCAGCGAGTACTACCAGTTTACCTTCTTCAAACATACCATTGCGGCGGCAGCGGTATTCTTCTTTTTTCTTATGAGCACCTTCGGTATAAGTAATGAGCTTGTCGCCCGACAGAAATTCATCGGCTATTTCCACAGCAGCATCCATAATGCCACCACCATTGCCCCGCAAATCGAGTACAAGTTGCGTCATACCACTTTCCACCAGTTTTTCCAACT